>JAQWJZ010000026.1 GCA_029248105.1 Flavobacteriales bacterium | reverse complement strand
AAAGGCTCTTTTTTTATGTCTGCTGATGGATTTTCTTAGCTACACACTCCTATAATTAGCAAAGCTAATTTATCCCCTCTCAAGAGGGGGGTGTGGGTAAGTGCTTCCCTCTTGAGAGGGGATAAAGGGGTGTGTTATGCTGTAGTAGCTACTTTCTTGACGCCTACTATTTGCTTTACCGAATCGACAATAGCTTGTTTGTCGTAGTTGCACTCGCGCCATAGTTCGGCTTGAGTACCGTGCTCAATATACCTATCAGGTATACCTAAACGCTTGATTTGGGCTTGATAATTGTGGTCGGCCATAAATTCTACAACAGCACTACCAAAACCACCTTGTACACAACCATCTTCAACAGTAATCACCTTACTATGCTTCTTAAAGATCTGATGCAATAGCTTTTCGTCTAGAGGTTTTACAAAGCGCATATCGTAGTGGGCAATGCAATAAGTATCTAACTCTTGCATAGCTTCCGTAGCGAAATTACCCACATGACCAATAGTCAATATAGCTACATCGTTACCGTCTGATAGTTGTCGTCCTTGTCCTACTGGTATTTCTTCAAAGGGGGTTTGCCAATCTACCATAACGCCTTTTCCTCTAGGGTAACGGATAGAAAAAGGCCCTTTGTTAGGCAATTGCGCTGTGTACATCAGGTTGCGCAACTCTTGCTCATTCATAGGTGCAGAAACAATCATATTAGGAATGCATCTGAAATATGCCATATCATAAACACCGTGGTGAGTAGGGCCATCAGCACCTACTAAACCACCCCTGTCTAGACAAAATACTACATTCAAATTTTGAATGGCAACATCGTGTACTACTTGATCGTATGCACGTTGCATAAAGGAGGAATATATATTGCAAAAAGGCACCATCCCTTGTGTAGCTAAACCTGCCGAAAAGGTTACGGCATGTTGCTCTGCAATACCCACATCAAAGGCTCTGTCTGGCATTTCATTCATCATCATACCTAAGGAACAACCTGTAGGCATGGCTGGGGTAACCCCCATTATCTTATCGTTTTCTTTAGCCAACTCAATAATGGTCTCTCCAAATACATCTTGGTATTTTGGGGGTTGCGGACTAGTAGAAGTGCTTTTGATTATTTCACCTGTATTTTTGTCAAATAATCCAGGGGCATGCCATTTGGTAGGACTGCCCTTTTCTGCTGGTTCATAACCTTTTCCTTTTTTGGTAAGGCAGTGTAATATCTTAGGTCCTGGAATGTCTTTTAAGTCGTTCAACACCTTAGAGAGGTGTACTACATCGTGACCATCCACAGGGCCGAAATATCTAAAATTTAAAGACTCGAAATAATTGCTTTGCTTAAGAAGTGCCGATTTCATAGCATTCTCTAACTTAGAAGCAATTGCTTGAGCGTTAGGTCCAAATTTGCTGATTTTACCTAACAATTTCCAAACGTCATCTTTTACTTTATTATAAGTGTGAGATGTGGCAATATCGGTAAGGTATTCTTTTAATGCCCCTACATTGGGGTCAATGGACATACAGTTGTCGTTAAGAATAACAAGTAAGTTAGAGTTTTCTATTCCTGCGTGATTAAGCCCTTCAAATGCCAATCCAGCCGTCATAGAGCCATCACCAATAACCGCAATGTGTTGTTTGTCTTTTTCTCCTTTGTAGGTTGAGGCTACCGCCATACCTAAAGCTCCCGAAATAGAGGTAGAGGAGTGTCCTACACCAAAAGTATCGTATTCGCTTTCTGAACGCTTAGGAAAACCACTAATACCCTTGTAAATTCTGTTGGTATGAAAACGATCTTTCCTTCCAGTAAGGATTTTGTGTCCATAGGCTTGATGTCCTACATCCCAAACTAATTGGTCGTAAGGTGTATTGAAAATATAATGTAATGCTACTGTAAGTTCTACAACACCTAAACTAGCGCCAAAATGTCCTCCTTTGGTGGATACAACATCAACAATAAACTGTCTCAATTCGTCACATACTTGTGGCAAGTCATTAGAATTGAGCTTCTTGAGGTCTTGTGGTATATTAATATTATCTAGTAAAGACAAACCTTATAATTTAGGGTACAAATATACACATTTTCACATCGACAAACGACTAGAGAGTCCAATGTCACCAAATAACAAGAATAATTAGCGTGTTCCGACTATCTTATTTTTTAGCTTATCGACCAATAAATACATAACAGGTACTATAACTAGAGTTAAAAATGTTGCAAAGGTCAATCCAAAAATAACTGTCCATGCCATTGGTCCCCAGAATAATGCGTTATCTCCTCCAAAGAAAATTTGAGGGTTAAACTCCGTTAATAAAGTGGTGAAATTGATGTTCATTCCTGTTGCTAGAGGCAAAAGACCTAATACGGTTGTGATAGCTGTCAGTAATACCGGCCTTAGACGTTTTTGACCCGCTTCTTTGATACATTCAATTGCTGATTTAGCGTCCAGTGTAGCGTTTTCTTCCAAGCCCAAATCTTCTCTTTTACGACTCTTCAATAAGTCAATGTAATCTATCAATACTATGGCATTATTAACGACTATACCTGCTAGTGAAACGATACCTATACCTGTCATGATAATCACAAAGTCCATATTGAAAATGGCCAATCCTAAGAATACGCCTATGGTACTGAATAGCACCGTCATAATAATAATTATGGGCTTAAAAGCTGAGTTAAACTGTGAAACCAAAATAAGAGTAATTAATGCTACCGCTATCATTAAGGCTTTGGATAAAAAGTCTTGCGATTGCTGTTGCTCTTGCTGCTTTCCAGTAAACTGCAAGTCGTAACTTTCAGGCATTGGATAGTCTGCTAATAATTTCTTCAACTGATCGTTAATAGCGTTCTCGTTGTAGCCTTCAATCACATTAGAATAAATAGTCACTTGACGTTTCATATCCTTTCTATTGACCGATCCGTAGGTATTGTTGTAGGTGTAGTCCGCAACCGAGGAAACGGGGATTTGCATTATTCTACCGTTCGATTGACTTCTAAATGTAATGCGCTGGTTCATCAAGGAAGACACGTTGTACCTGTATTTGTCAGCTAGTCTTATCGTTATAGGGTATTCGTCTTCTCCGTCTTTGAACTTAGAGACTTCCTTACCAAAAAGAGCTGTTCTTATGGTTGAACCTACTTGAGCAGTAGATATCCCTAAACGGCGAGCCATATCACGGTCAATGTTCACCAGCATTTCAGCTTTGTTCATTTCTAAATCCACTTTTAGGCCTTCGATACCAGCTATTTTCTCATTCTCAATAATTTGTTGTATTTCTTCAGAAATCAATAGCAATTGATCAAAGTTATCGCCAGATATTTCCATATTGATAGGGCGACCCATAGGTGGTCCATCTCTATTTTTATCCACGCTAATATCTACACCGGGAATACCGACCAAAGAAGCCGATAGTTCTTTCATTACATCACCAGTAATGACACCATCTCTATATTTAAACTCCACAAAATTAATGGTTATCCTCGCTTTGTTCGGGGTATTTCCTGTTGCACCTCCCATTTCATTGGGGTCAGAAGTTCCTGCTCCAACATTAGTCAATACCGAAGAAACAGCATGCTCGTATGGCTCCAAAACATCGATCACTCTTTCTTCCACAATTCGTGCTAAAGAGTCCGTTGCCACCACATCGGTAGCTTCAGGCATCTCCAAAAATACATTGATGTATTTGGGCTCATTGACAGGGAAAAACTCCACATTGGGTTTCATCAGAACAAAAAACACAATAGAAAATATCAATAAGCCAAATGTTCCTGCTAACAATTTTAATGGCTGTCTGCCTTTTAAAGCCCAGTTCAAAATTCTTGAATATCTATTTTCTAAGCGAACCAAAAACTTATCCTGAAAGGTATGTGACATTGGGGTAAAGTAAAGCCCATTGACCAAATTTAATACCGCAAATACTAAGGCTAAAGAGCCCCATATTTTTGCCCCCATTATGTAGAATACCAAAGCCAAGACCGCCGCATATATAGACGTCTTTTTAAGTTTCTTTTTATTGGGTAATGTACGTAAGTCATTTTTTACAAACTGAGAAGCAAAGACAGGGTTTATCACTAAAGCAACAAACAAAGAAGAACCCAAGACTATGATTAGAGTCATCGGTATATACCCCATAAATTCACCCATCAAATCTTCCCAAAATAAGAGTGGGAAAAAGGCTGCTAAAGTAGTGAGCGTAGAAGAAATAATGGCTACAGCTATTTCGCCAACACCTTGTTTGGCTGCTTCCATTTTACTTAAACCTTCCTTTCTATAAAGACGATCAATATTCTCTATAACAACAATGGCATTATCTACCAACATTCCTAAAGCTAAAATGAGTGCAAATAAAACAACCATATTCATGGTAGTTCCCATACCGCCAAGGATAACAAAACTGATAAACATAGACAGCGGAATGGCCATACCTACAAATAAAGCGTTGCGTAAGCCTAAGAAAAAGAGTAAGACTAACACAACCAATATAACACCAAAGATGATACTATTTTCTAGGTTGCTCAATTGATCACGAGTTTGTTCGGATTGGTCATTGGTAATAGAAATAGTTAAATTATCTGGCAATACTTTAGTCTGCTTTGAAGTCGCTAACAATGACATGATTTTTTCGGTGGCTACAAGTAAATTTTCACCACTTTTCTTTACCACATTTAAAGAAACAACAGGCTGAGTATCTAGTCGAGCATAACTTTCTCTATCTTCATAACCATCTGTAACTGTTGCGATGTCTTTAAGGTAAACGATATTTCCTTTTTCGTGCTTTACAATAATGTTTGCTATCTCGTCGGCAGACGTAAATTCAGCAGAAGTACGTACCATTCTTCTGGTATCACCAATGAGTACATCTCCACCTGCTATAGAGGTGTTTTCAAAAGCTATAGCATCTTCTATATCTCTAAAGCTAACCTGACTCATCTCCATACGATGCAAGTCCACTTCTACTTTAATTTCTTTATCTAATAAGCCCGTTATTTCAACTTTAGATATCTCAGAAAAAGCTTCTATCTCGTCTTGTAAATATTCAGCATGAATTTTTAACTCATCTAAACTGAAATCTCCCGATAGGTTAATGTTTAAAATAGGGAACTCCGAAAAGTCAATATCCATAACCATAGGGTCCATATCTAGATCTGAAGGCAAATCGCTTTTTGCTTTGTCCACAGCATCTTTGACATCTTGAAGAGCCACTTTTAACTCTACATCGGTATTAAATTCAACGATTACAGATGAATTGTCTTGAACAGAGGTAGATGTTAATTTTTTCAACCCTTTTACCGACTTAATTTCTTTTTCTAAAGGTCGTGTTATAAGGTTTTCAATATCGGCAGGTGAGTTACCTGGATATATGGTTTGCACCATTATCGTTGGCATAACAATATCTGGATACAAAGACTTGGGCATGGAATTGTATGAAAATATCCCAAACAAGGTTAACAGTGCTGTAAGAATAAAAACCGTTGTTTTGTTCTTCAGCGATAGATTAGTAATCTTGAAACTTCTGTTGCTCATCGACCTAATTTTTGATATCTATTGTACTTCCATTTGCTACGCCATCATAGCCTACAACGATGACTTCTTGACCAAAATCTAAACCTGATAAAATGTGTGTTTTATCGTCTTGTGAAAGCCCTGTCTCCACATATTTTTTAACAGCCTTGTTACCCTCAGCAACAAATACAAAAGATCCTCGCATATCTTTTTTGATACATGCCGATGGTAATACCATGGCTTCGTCTTGATTAAAATCTTGCAATTGTACCGATGCTACAGCATTGGGCTTTATAGAGCCTGAATTGTTATTTAGATTTATCTTGACTTTAAACGTTCTGTTTTGAGGGTTAATTACTTGCCCTACAAATGATACTTTTTCTTCGGTATCTATACCTAAAGAATTCAATGAAATATTTACTTTATCTCCTTTTTTGATGATTGCTGAATAACGTTCCGCCACATCTACTTCAACCTGCAATTTCTTGGAGTTGACAATTCGGAATGCGGGCATGGTAGGTGCTGCAAACTCACCTACATTAATAAAGATTTCGTCTAACCTTCCACTAATAGGAGCAACTAATTCTAACTTGTCGAGTTGCGCTTCCATAGCGGCTAACTTTTTCTGTAACGAAACGTACTGGTTTTTGGCTTGTAGGTATTGCATTTCCGAACCGATGCTTTGCTTCCATAAATTATCTTGACGTTCGTAGGTAGTCTTAGCCAATTCTGTTGATTGTCTCAAATCCTCCACTTGATTGGACATAATACTAGCGTCCAATTGAATGATCGCTTCACCTTTGTTTACCCAACGCCCTTCTTCAACTAAACGGCTGACAACCATACCACCCATTTCAATACTTACCAAAACATTTTCTTTGGAACTGACTACGCCAGGCTGACTGATATAGTGTGTGAAATTGGCACTTTGTAATTTTTGGGTTTGGACAACTATGCCACCTTCAAAACTGGTGTCTGCTAGAGCAATCTGTTTTTCTAGTGTAGAAATTTGAGATTTCAAATCTCCCATCTGTTGTTTTAGACCTTTAAGAGTTTCTTTCTTTTGATCTAATTCATTGACCTTTTCACCACATCCTATAAGAATAGAAAGGCAGATAACTGATATTATTTTTAGTGTTTTCATTAGTTTCCGACTGAACGATTATAATTAGTTTTTGCAATAAGTAGGTTGTATATAGCTTGGGCATTATCGGCTTGGGCTTGGCTGTAATCAGCCCCCGATTGCGATAATTCCATACTACTGACTAAACCCTCTCTATATTTAGCCATCGTTTTTAAATATATTTTTTTACTTAACTCTAAGTTTTCTGTCTTTTGCTTTTGGGTGTGTAAAGCTGTTAGATAATTGGATAAAGCTACTTTGTGTGCCAAACTCAAAGACTCTGCCACTTGAGCTCGATTATTCTTAGCTTGTTGTAATTTAATTTTAGCTTGTTGAACCTTAGCAACCCTTGAAAATCCATCAAAAATATTCATCGTTGCCTTTAGTCCAATTACTTTGGTTGGATACCAATTGCCCTCATCAAAAAAGTTAAACTCGTCACGAAAAGCATTTTCACTGTAAGATCCAAAGGCAGAAATACTAGGCAAAAACTGAGATTGATAACGTCTTAAATCTAACTTCATTAATCGAGTTTGTGTTTCTGCTAATTGAAGTTCTAAGCGATTTTCAATATTCGGCTCTTGGATTTTTAGGTTTTGATTTTGGCTCAACAATGCTGGCAAACTGTCTGAAAGAACTAGAGTTTCTTCCAAAGGAATACCCAGAATTAGCTTTAAATACAAGTAGGCTACTTCGGTCATCCTATCCATGTTTTCGGATTGAATTTTCATATTAGAAAGCGTTAATGCCATTCTGTCTACGTCTAAATCTTCTACCATGCCCAAATCGTAACGGGCTTGTACTTCATCCAATATCCCCTGATGAATTTCGGCAATGAGCTGAAGGAAATCCTTTCTCTGCTCAGCGACCAACACATTGTAATAAGCTGCTGCTATACTATCTTGTATTTGCTGTTCTGTTAATTGTAAAGATTGTTGGGAAAGGCTACTGTAGATTTTGGATGCTTTTAAGCCTACAATATAACTCCCATCAAAAAGAAGCTGTGAAGCGGATAAAGTAGCTGTAGAATTATGCTCTGTTCCAAATTGTAATTCGGTATATTGACCTTCTGGAGCTGTTGGCACAAACATGTTGGCAGGGACAACAGTAGTCGGTATTTCCAAAAATTGTTGCCAATTCACTTCTCCATTAATTTTTGGCAAACCCATAGCAATGGTTTCCATTACCTTTTTCTTGGCTAATGAAACATCTAGCTTAGCATTTTTAACGTTTATATTATTCTGCAACCCTAATGTTTGGGCTTCCTGAACAGACAGCTGATGCTGTGCAGAAGCACTAAAGGCTACTAGGGTGAATAGTAGTAATAATTTATTCCTCATTGATTATTTTTTCTAAATGTTTTATGCCTTTTGGTGTGGATATTCCTCTGATGTGATAAATTCTATTTTCTGTCAATAATTTTCTAAAATCGTAATGTGTTAATGGAAAAATCTCGTCATTAACCAAAACATCTATTCTGCTAATCATTAGCTTGGCAATAATTTCAACATCTAATTCTTGTCTGTAAAGCCCTTGTTCTATGCCGTTATCTAGGTTGTTCTTCATAATATTGAATAGCACCTTTTGTTTTAACTGCTCAATCAAAGCCCAAGTATTGGGGTAATATCGCTTTAACTCTCCCAACAAATAAGGGTTGGTTTGTTTCATAACTAAAGAACATCCCTCATCAACAGCAAACAACTCATCAATAGCATTATCAAATTGTGAGGCAGAGGTATTTATCATTTCTGCCACATTATTGTTGTGCTTCTGAAAACAATGATGAATCAAGTCTTGTTTATTGTCAAAATGAACATATAAAGTCTTTTTAGAAATCCCTAAATTAGAAGCGACTTCGTCCATATTGACTTGCTTCACACCCTTTTTTAAAAAAAGAGAAAGCGATTGCTGTACTATGTGTTCTTTAACTTCCATTTCGAGCTGCAAATATATATATTAAAAAACTAAAGAAACGTTTTTTATTACTTTTTGTTTCCTAAGTTTAATTATCCTCTTAAAAAGGCGTCTAAGTTTTAAGATTTAATATCTTTGTTGCAAGAATTTATACGATGAAACATACAAAAGTTAAAACGCTATTACTAGCTGATGCCATAAATGAAACCGTTTGCGTTAAAGGTTGGGTGAGAACTAAAAGAGGGAGTAAAAATGTATCTTTTATTGCCATTAATGATGGTTCAACAATTCATAATATACAAGCTGTTGCCGAAAGCGATTCTTTTGACGATAACCTTTTGAAGCAGATAACAACTGGAGCTTGCGTGTCTATTGTGGGTACGTTAGTCGAGTCTCAAGGTAGTGGCCAGAAAGTAGAAATCGCCGCTCAAGAGATTGACGTGTTGGGTGAGGCAGATGCAGACTTATACCCCTTACAACCCAAAAAACACAGTTTAGAATTTTTGAGAGAAAAAGCTCACTTACGCTTTAGAACCAATACTTTCAGTGCTGTTTTTAGAGTTCGCCATGCCCTTTCTTTTGCTATCCATCAATTTTTTAACGACAAAGGTTTTGTGAATTTGCACACGCCTATTATCACTGGTGCAGATGCTGAAGGTGCTGGAGAAATGTTTCAAGTCAGTAGTCTAGATTGGAATAACTTACCCAAAGATGATGCTGGTAATGTAGATGAATCTCAAGATTTTTTCGGTAAAAAAACAAACCTTACCGTTTCAGGTCAGCTAGAGGCAGAGTTAGGTGCTTTAGCGCTTGGTCAAGTGTACACCTTTGGACCGACTTTTAGAGCTGAAAATTCTAATACCTCAAGGCACTTGTCTGAGTTTTGGATGATAGAGCCAGAGGTAGCTTTTGCCGACCTCAACGATAATATGGATTTGGCAGAAGACTTTTTAAAGTATTGCATTCAATACGTTTTGGATAAGTGTGCAGATGATATTGCCTTTTTGGATAAGCGTTTAGCAGACGAAGAGAAAAACCTACCCAAAGAGCAAAAATCAGAAATGGGGCTTACAGAACGCCTAAAGTTTGTGGTCGAAAATGATTTCGAGCGACTGACCTATACTGAAGCCATTGCTATTTTACGCAATTCAAAGCCCAATAAAAAGAAAAAGTTTCAGTACCTCATCGAAGGCTTTGGTGCTGACTTACAATCTGAACACGAGCGCTATTTGGTAGAAAAAAAGTTTAAAAAACCCGTTATACTAACGGATTATCCTAAAGGCATTAAGGCGTTCTATATGCGTATGAATGAAGACGGAGAAACGGTAAGAGCAATGGACATTCTCTTTCCAGGAATTGGCGAAATCGTTGGCGGCTCTCAAAGAGAAGAACGAATGGATATCCTCAAGTCTAGAATGGAAGAAATGGACGTAGACCAAGAAGAGTTGTGGTGGTACTTAGAAACCCGACAATTTGGTAGCTGTCAACACAGTGGCTTTGGCTTAGGCTTCGAAAGATTGATCATGTTTGTTACGGGCATGAAAAACGTCAGAGATGTTATTCCATTCCCACGCTACCCTCAAAATGCTGAATTTTAATAGATGCAAAAACAAAGACTAAAACAAGAGATAGGTCTTAACCTTAGTCCACAGCAAATACAATTTATGAGTTTGCTACAGATACCTCTTTTGTCTTTGGAGAAACGCATAGAAGAAGAGCTGGAAAGTAATCCGGCCTTAGAAGAGGCTCCAGCCCAAAACGATAAAGAAGAAAACAACAGCGATCCTTGGGAAAGCAACACTAATTACTCAAACAATTCAAGAGAAGAAAAGCAAACTGTAGTCGCTAGGGAAAGAGAGTTGAGTTTACAGGAATTTTTACTCCAACAACTTCCTATGCACAGTCTGAAGGAAGAAGAAAAATTATTAGCTGAATTTATTATTGGCTGCCTAGATGATAACGGTTTTTTAAGCCGTTCTCTATTTTCAATAACCGATGACATATTATTTAAACTCAATATTAACGTTAGCGAAACACAGTTATATCCACTATTAAAAATTGTTCAGAAGTTAGACCCAGTGGGCGTCGGCGCAAGGGATTTAAAAGAGTGTTTACTCTTACAATTAGAAAGTAAACCAGCCAGTGATACTATCAATTTAGCAAAGGCTATTTTGACTAAACAATACACTGCTTTTACCAACAAAAACTACGAGAAACTCATCAAAGAATTCGAAGTTGACGACAATCAACTTAAAGAAGCGTATAAAGAGGTTGAGCAATTGAACCCTAAGCCAGGAGCTAGTTTTACAAATACTCAAGAGGGAAACTCATACATCACGCCAGACTTCATTCTTGAAGAAGAAAACGATGAATTAAGTGCTGCCTTAAGCAATAGTAAAAGTAAAAAACTTAGAAGTAGTCAATACTATAAAAAAATGCTACACGACTTAGAGCAAGGTAAAGGCGATAAAGATGCTATTCTTTTCCTTAAGGAAAAAATAGAAGGTGCCGAATGGTTTGCTAATGCACTAATACAACGGGAACAAACCTTGCTAAAAACGATGAACTGCATACTTAGTATTCAAGAGGCCTTTTTTAAAACAGGTGACAACAAGTTACTCAAGCCTATGAAACTGATGGATATCTCAGAAAAAATAGATTTGGATATCTCTACCATATCGAGAGTCACGAACAGTAAATACATAGAAACGCCTTACGGCACCTTTTTACTAAAAGAATTTTTCTCAGACGCTTACAGCAAAGAAGATGGTACCGTTATTTCTAATAAAGTGATAAAAAGTCATTTAGAAGACATCTTAGAAAATGAAGACAAAAAGAAACCTTATTCGGACGAAGAATTATCTGAAAAATTAGACGAAATTGGTTTTCATATAGCCCGAAGAACCGTAGCCAAATACCGTGATCAGCTAGGTGTTGCAGTGGCCAGACTAAGGAGGGAGTTATGATGCGATTGGCACAATTTATTTCCGTACTAGGGCATCCCTTATTTATGCCTGCCTATGCTTTTGGATTACTTATCTATACCAACCCCTATATCAACATGATGATGCCAGACGTTAGTAAGCAATTTGCATTGGGCATCTTAATTGTCTTTACTATACTACTACCCATACTGACGGCAATAGTATTCAAAATGTTTGGGCTCATTGATAGTATTTTTATGAAAACCGCCGAAGAGAGAAGATGGCCTTTTTTACTCACCTTAGTATGGTATTATATGGGCTTTCAATTGATGACAAAAATCTATCTGCCTCAAAGCTTTCTACTGCTTATGGTAGGTGCCATTAGTGCTATTGGCATCTCCCTAATCATTACAACTCGCTGGAAAATAAGCATTCACATGCTGGGCATTGGTGGTGTAATTGGTGCTATAATCGGTATTTCTCAACGCTTTCAATTTGATCATAGTTTATTGCTAATGGGTTTAATTCTTTTTGCTGGACTGATTGGCTTTGCTAGGCTAAAAACAAACTCCCATAACTACCGTCAGGTATATGCTGGTTTTATTCTGGGTGTAACTATTGAGTGGATGGCTGTTTTGTATTTTTGATAGTTAGCCCTTGTCATCTTCTTTATACTCATAGGTATAATCTAGACTTTCCTCATCTTCTATCAGTTCGTCTATTTCGTACTGATAGATTTGCTTTGGCGGTCCATTATCTTTGAACCAATAAGCTAAAATAAGTCCTGCTAAAGCGCCTGCCAAATGCCCCTCCCATGAGATATGCTTTTTCATAGGAAAGATGCCCCATACCATACCACCATACAGAAATACGACAAACATAGATATCGCCATTAGTTTGGTATGTTTTCTAATAAACCCACTGAAAAATAAAAAAGATGCTAAAGCATATAAAAGCCCACTAGCACCAATATGGAAACTAGAGCGGCCTATAGCCCATAACCATAAACCACTCATGAGCCAAGACCATAGAAAAACTTCTTTTGCTATTCCTTTATAGAAAAAACCTAGAGTAGCAGTCAAAACAAATAGAGGTAAAGCATTATTTGTTAAATGCTTCCAATCACTATGGATAAAAGGAGAAAATAATATGCCCTGTAAGCCTTCAAAAGTTCTCGGTAAGACCCCGTGTTTAACAAAGCGTATTCCATTAGAGTATTCTATCCATTCGACAGCAAAAAGCACTAAAATGAATAATGCGGGTAATACAAATATGGAATACTTTCTTTTAGTTGACATATTAGAATTTATAGTCTATTCCTACTCCTAAGATATGCAATTGTTTGGGGTTGTTGGTATTAAAAGATTGCTGCAATCTATAATAGGCACTTGCATCTAATGGTTTTGATAATGGATAAGATGCTCCAAGAGTATATCTCCATTTCTTAAACTCTGCTTCTTTGAAAAATAACTCAAAGGCTGTGTAGGGTTCCAAAGGTGTTTTTCGGACGTTATATGACAAAGATACCTTATCTCTTAAAGTAAAGTTTTCTTCTTGATACTGATAACGTAGCCTATTTTTTAGCAACCAACGTTTTTGTTTTTTTCTATAATTTATATCGGTATAAATACGATGGCTGGAAGAGCTATTTTGAGATAAATCAAAATCATTGATAAATCGATAGCCTAAGGCTACAGACCATCTTTTTTTCAAATCGTATTTAACAGATACATTGCTAAATGTGACATCTGGCAAAGAAGCGTTTTCTCTTGCTCGATAGGCTTGATCTAAAGACACTCTTAGATCTTTATTTAAATCATAAGAAACGCCAACTTTTGACCATAGCTGAAAGTCTTGTTCCTGTGCAAATAGCAAAAAAGGACAACATAATAGCAGTATGAAACTACTTTTGTTCATCTTCAAAATAAAATATTCTTAGATTAGCTGTATCTCTTAAAAAATCAACATTTCGAACTTCTACTCGAGTAATATTAAGTCCCGTTCTTTCCTTCAAATCAGCCATCAGCTCTTCTTTTCTTTCTGGTAGTATAAGCTCAATCTTTTCAAAGACAATGTTTTTTCTCGACTCATGTTTTAATAGCCATATTTTCTCTAAACCATACGTTATGGCAATAAACATCACATTAGTAAAAAGGACTTCAGCATGGCTGATTTTTTTGTTTACTAATGCATTCATTACTGAAATACCTATCACAATAAACAAATAGGTCATTTCCTTAATAGGAATAGCATCTGTACGATAGCGGATAATACCAAATATGGCAAAAAGACCCAAGGCAAAACCCAGCTCAAGCTTTACATTTTCTAATAAGAAACAAAGGAAGAAAACGGTTACACTTATAAGTAAATAAGTAAACAGATAATCCTTGTTTTTAGTAACCGGATAGTATAGGTATCTAACAATATAGCCTACAATAAGAAAGTTAAATGCAGAGCGTACCAATAACTCTATAAAATCTTTTTTATCAAAAAAGTCAGATCCGAATATTTCAACATCTGCTAGTATAAATAGTAAATCGCTAATCATCTTGAAGTTTGTTTATTTTTAAAAATTTGGGTTTAAAATTATTATTTTTTAGAAGAGGAAAAAGACTGGCCGTAGCCATGCAATATTTACTAATCCTAAAAGGTCTTACGCCTTTCTTTTTGATAACACGCATAAAAGTTGAGGCGTAATTTACCTTTTCTTGCTTTACCTCAGCAATAACCATATTGTCTAAAGCGCTTGCGGAGTCTTCACCTTTAAAACTGATATCTACATCTATAGTCAGCCTTTCCTTGATGTGTTTATTCACTAAGGTTATACGACTGAACATATTCCAATGTTTAGCAACAAGAGCGTCATCTCTACCTATTATTTCGTGAACGAAACGATTGCCCTCTTCAGTCATCTTATCAGGAATCTCCCTGACTCTAATGCGTTGCTTGATGGTTTTACCTTTGTTGTTTTTTTTCTTAACCTCTAAGAAACACAAACCAGAGTCTATATACTCTCTATATCGAACTTTGTTTCTGTTCTTTTTACCGTTGTGGTGCTCAAAATAAAATTTAAAATCATCGGTGTCAAAATATAAAGAACGGTAAGCGTTAAGGCGAACGCCATTAATGTCAAGAATAAAATAATGCGCTCTTATTTCTTCCAAAACCTGTTCCAACAATCGGGATTCAAAAACAAATTTGGTGTCTGTTCGGTTCATTAGCTTTACCTCATCCATATCATTAAGTGATATGGATTCGAAAGAAGATAATATGTTATTGATTGCTTTCAATCTTAAATCTTGTTATATCGCCTAAATTATACTCTAGGTTATTTTCTGTAATTTCAATATTCACTTTAATCGCAATTTCACCGTCAATACAATCACTTTTCCAAATAGTACTGGCTAGTTCTTGAGCATAAACAGGGTTGGTTTGACTAATAACAGCCAGACCATTGGTGTCAGACTCACATTCGGAATACATAAATACCGTATATTTTCCTTTTCTTAAGTTTTCGAATCTAAACGAACCATCAAAAGAAGTTTCATAACTATCATCATAAAGATTGTCTTCGTCTCCATAAATAATATACACCTCTTCGTCGGCTTGAGAATAGTAGCCTAAAGTGTCCACACTTTGATTGGATCCAGGCACATCAAAATGATTAAGCTCATAGGTTATAACTTTTCCTTTAATGGTAGATGTTCCTCCTTCTCCAGCCTCTTTTTGACAAGCCAAAAGTAAATTCAACATTAAGGTTAGTAATAGTAATTTTTTCATCTTATTGTATAATTATTTTTCGTGATTCGTTATCAACTGTAAGAATATAAACCCCTTTAGGCCAAGATGTAGTCTTAACGTTTACACTTGTTCGTATTTGACTTAGGTTTAAGTATTCTTTTCCAAGAAGGTCATAGGCTTTTATATTTTGTGCAAACGGAATTTGAATGGTCAAATTATCATTAGCAGGATTTGGAAAAACGTGTAATTGACTATTTGGATTTTCTACAATTGATGTTTCTTCTCCGTTATTAGCATTAAACGTATGGTTTTGAACTATAAATGCCCCTTTGCCATTTGGCACTCTAGCATAACCCAAGTCTGAAGGCAAAGAATTATAGAATAATGCGTCAATGATATAGTTATTGGCAGTTGATAGAAATAATTCCTCACAGTCTGAAAACTAGTGTGTAAACCGCTCGTTGCTCCTTCGTCTTTGTCTAACCATACGATAAGATAACCATCGGGCTCTATCTCAACATTAGGGAATGTCCATTTATCGAGCACATTTTCGTTGTCCGACAGATGGTAACCTCCTAGGTTAATAGCTGTAGTACCGCCATTGTAAAGCTCTAACCAATCGTCATACTGAACAAAGCCTGAAGAGTTGTCTTCAACAGCAGATACATTTGACGCCATAAATTCATTAATTACAAGACTGCCAACAACAGGGAGGTTGTGGTATTCGTGCTCGGCTCTTTCCGGAGAGAATATCCCCGCATCATCGTTTTCAGCATAAATATAATACTGCATATCTAAGGCGTCAACATCTATGGAAACACCATATGTGCCGTCATTAGCTGCACCATCGTTATGATTGCCGTCATCGTACATTTCTACTTTTACAAATCTATCTTGTGGTCTGAAACGATAGCCTAAAATGACAGAAGATGCGCTTTCAATATTTGCAATTAAGTTAGCTGTTGAATAGGTGCTTACTACATTTGGTGAAGTGCTGATTGTTCCAATGGTTGGCGGTGTAGCTGTTAGCTCAGCGTGAGCTAATAAAAAATCTGAGCGGGCATTCATCAGAGAGGTTATTCCATTGACATTACCACCCCCTGGTCCGCCACCGCCAGTATTAACACTGCTATTTAGATTTGCAATAAAATCGTCGTAGTTATATGGGGTGTTGGGGTCGCTCTGTACATCTGATTTTATTAAGTCTTGTAATTCAAGACCTCTGTCAGCATACCAATCGTTAGCAAAGTTTTCATTAAGTATTGTGCGCATATGAGCTACATACATTTTTCTGTAGGTGGGGTTGCTAAAAATCAAATTTAATAACGGCCAATCGCTATCGCCTTCTCTTAGCATAGGGTCTAACTGTGTTAAATCAGTGCCACCACCTGGACCTTGGTTAACCATAGTAAATCCACCCAAACATTCGTTGAAATCCCAAACGATAGTATTCATTCTATCATTATCGTCTTTAATGATATAATAGTTTTGGCGAAAAGGACCACTATAACTATCTAAGTTTACTAGTACATTGTTAAATGCAGACATCCATATCGCTCTATCAATATCCAAACTATTTTCAATAGTATTCGGTGTGTTTTGGATATTATAGGTTAGATCGACAAGGTCTTGCCAACCTGCATCTGACTTAAGTTCATAGAAGTCATAATAGGAAGCAGAATCTGCTCCTAAGTATTCTAAGGACGAGCCGCCATTAAAAACATTGACAGGGTTACACTTTATACGTGTGTTGTCTCTGTCAGAATAGAGGTAGTTTCTTTGAAAGTCAGAGTTTACGGACTCAGAGTTAGAATACATTCCATGGTAAGAACCATTGATAGATACTTTAGCATAATTAGAAAGCGGTGCTTCCATATACTTTCTAGCTATTTCGTAAGACAAAACCTCTCTCAAAAACGAGGGGTCTTTTTGACCACTTGAAAGTTTGAGTGTTTGATAGCCTTGATAGTCTTGATTTTCCTGAATATAATCAATAGATATATTAAGTGGGTTTTTGTCGTTATTTTCTGAGAAAGTACTATTCCCCTTGTACTTTACCCCTACGCTATCTTTCATGGTACCGTTAATAACAACAGAGTCTGCTAACAAATATTCTTCATTGTCATAATTGTCAATCATTAATTGATTCCAATTATTTTCAGAAAAATAAATTTCAATGGTAGTAATATTATCAATATCGTATAAACTTTGTGCATGTATTGATAATGCAAAAAATGTCACCATTAAAGTTGTTAGAATACTTCTCATGAATTTTATCTATTTGGTTTTAAAATTTTGCTTTTATTCAAAAACAATTTTCTTGACTATTTTTTCTGTCTCGTTATTGAGTTCTAAGAAATAAACTCCCGATAGAAACTCATTTCTTGGTATTAATTTGATAGTGTTAATTAGACCTTTGTCAACTACCTGACCTTTGGTATTGAATAATTGATAGGTCTTGAAAAACGTTGATGAAACTTCAATAAAATTTTGGGCTGGATTAGGGTAAATACTAAATGCCGATGCTTCATTAATACTTGCGGCTTGATCATAAGACACATACAATATAGAGTTGCAATTATTTTGGTCATATACATAAAACAGATAATCGCCTGTTTGCCCTGGTGCAAAGAAAGAATCTGTAGATAAAACCTCATCCATTTTATCTGTCCATTCAAAAGTATAAGGCGGCGTACCTCCTTCAATAGTAGACTCTAAAATGCTTCCGTTTTGTGTTACATCTGCCGAAAGAATATTAAAATTTACAAATGCATTTTGAGTAATAATATTACCACTTTCAACGCTTAATGATTCATTAACAATAAATGCATTGGTTTGATTTGGATTGGCATATTGCCCATCGATGTTTCCGTCAGTAAAAGAAATAGGCAACGGTGCTTTACTACAAGCATCAACTTTTTTGAACGGTAAATAAACTAAGATAGCATAAGCATTATCAAACTGATTTTCGGAAATCGCTTCGGTATGACTATAAGTTACTGTAGCTATATTCTGATTGGCAGAAACCTCAAACACCTCCGCACTAATACTGCCTTGCTGCCCGGATACGGCATCGAGCACCTCATAGGATGATGTAACATCATTAGTATTTATAGCGGCTATCATTTCTTCTTCAAGCTGAACCACTTGTGGGTTATACAGAATATTGAACTGATAGCTTTCTATGGGTATATAGTCGTTTATTGATAAAGGCAATACAAAAAACGATTGTGAATCGTACTCCCAATTATCGTACTCTGGAAAATTTTCTAAATAGAATTCATCGGAAAAGGTAATCGCTACTTGCGAAAATGTCAGCAATGGAAAGATGACAAGGTAAAGAATAACAATTTTTTTCATAATGAGAGGGTTAAATACAGCTAGATATCCTATAAAATTAAGTGTCTTATGACGATAAAGCCAACCCTTACAAAGTTAAGAAATTATTAAGAATAAATGGCTATGGCACTATAGATTACCTTATACCTTTTTGTTAGTGTAAAGAGATATTATGACATCTTCCCAATCATTAACCTTTATTTGCCAGTCGTATGATAGCCCTAATTGAACCGCGTTCTTAGAAACTTGATCAAGTAAATCTTCGTTTTTCTGAATCTCTTTTATCACATTTTTCATCTCCTCTAAAGTATCCACCACAAACCCATTTTGACCGTCAGTAATCCATTCGCTAGCGCCATAATCAGAATAAACTAATGAAGGCACTCCAGCGCATGCTGTTTCTAAAATGACTTTTGGAAACCCTTCTGATCTTGAAGGGAAAAGAAGAAGTTGCATGTTTTTTAAAAGTGTAGAAATTTCAGATTGAGTAATAGAGCCGTGGTAAACTATATTGTCCAACTTACGATTTTGGATTTCATTATTAACATTTATTTTTTCATTCCCAGAGCCTACTATATGAAAGTTTAACTGCGTATATATTTTTGCTATTTCAAAGAAGTCTTCAATTCCTTTGCGCACCAAATCGTTACCAATCATGATGATGTTTTGCAACTCTCTTTTAGATTTATTTGAAATGCGAAATTGGTCCGATTCTGTACCAAGATAAAGGATCTGTTTATCTGTTTCAAGATTGTGATTGTTATAATTATATTCTCGCATAAAACGAGTAATAGAATACCTCTTACTAAGGCGATGGTGAAACTTAACAAAATGTTTGCCTCCTTTTGAAGTCATACTTTGAGTAGCTGTTTCATCCAATACACCTTCTATAGTAGAGAAACTTTTCTTACCCAATAGTTGACATAAAAAGGAATTAAAACCTAATAATTCAGCTTTGGGTAAATAAACCACATCGGCTTTCAAAATATTCCAAAAATAAGCCCAATAGACAAAAATACGGTGAGGCCATATACATCGATAAACACGAACTCCATCCATGCTTACAGTTGGCTCTGAGTACAAGCTCAATGTAGTGATCTCAAATTTAGATTTATTGAGATGTTTGGACAAAGCAAGGCAATTAAGGTTTTGTGCATTAGCACTGTTTATGTATGCACCTAAAAATAATTTTACCCTATCCGTCATAGTGGTAAAAATAGTAAACTGTAAGAATTAGAAATTAATTGTTGACAATAAACTTTCTTTTTGGTTCAATAGTTGCTCTAAAGAGAAGAAGGTTTCTGTTCTATTAATCCCTTCAATTTTATGAATTTTACTTATGATAAGACGGGCATCGTTAGAGTCAATTGCTCTTATTTTACAAAACAAACTTGACTTACCTGTTGTAAAGTCCATTCCTGTTATATTATTAATTTTTTTGAGCTCTTTTAAAGCCGTATCATACTTTGAGGCCTTGTCTAAGTAAATGCCCATGTAGCAGGTGTAATTAAAACCTAACTTATTGTAATCAATAGTGATGGTAAAGTTCTTTATAACTTCCAGCTTCTGAAGTCTTTTAATCCTTACATGTATGGTAGTATTAGACACATTCAATAAATTGGAAATTTCCGAAAATGAAATTTTTGAATCTCTTGAAAGTAACTTTAGAATTTCTAAGTCTAATTTGTCGATTAATGATGTTTTAGCCATGTTATGAAAGTTATGGTTTAAATTTTTTACTTTTTGGTGTGTTTTTCTGTCAAAAAAAAATAAAATGACTTTTTAAATATTTAAAATAGTTATTTTGACTTTTTTTTAAAGTTATCAGTTTATATTCTTAATTTAAAAGTGTAAATATATGTAAATTTGCCGAGTTAGTTAGTAATTTGATATGAAAAAAGTAACCGTTCACCATTGCAATTCAGTTTCTGAGTACTTTTTAAACAATAAAAAGGTAATTACTGAGGTCAAATATTTGTCAGATAATAGAACAAAAGATTATGTCTACACTGAACATAACCCAGTATATCACTCATTAATTAATTTATTTTTTGATGATGATTTGACTTGTGAAATTAAAGAGTCTAAAAGGAGAACGATTAATGAATATCGACAGAATAAAGACAGTTTTTATTCCATTAGATACAATTAGTACAGTGCAAAAATGATTTTTCATAATAGAAAGACTTTTTTTATTTTACTTTCAGTTATTGTTCTGATTGTATTGTTTTTTTCAAATCCACAATCTATGTCCATGCAGCTAGTCGACATTAACCATGCCGACACTGCTTGGATGATTGTAGCAAGCGCACTTGTATTACTAATGACTCCTGGTTTAGCCTTCTTCTACGGAGGTATGGTAAGCAAAAAAAATGTAATATCAACCATGCTTCAAAGCTTCATCGCTTTAGGAGTAATATCTTTACTTTGGGTACTCTTTGGCTTTAGTCTGGCATTTGGAGATACAGTCAACGGCTGGGGTATAATAGGAAACCCTTTTCAATATGCTTTTCTTAATAATTTAGATGCTAATAACAGCAATATCCCCTACCTACTTTTTGCTCTATTTCAGTTAAAATTTGCCATCATAACTCCCGCTATTATTACAGGAAGTTTTGCAGAAAGAATTCGTTTTAGGAGTTATCTGCTTTTCATGGTATTGTTTTGTATTTTAATATATACTCCTCTTGCACACATGACATGGGCTGGCGATGGTTTGTTTGCCAACTTAGGTGATGTAATCGGTGTTAAAGGATATGAAGGCTTACATGTTCTAGACTTTGCAGGAGGCACAGTTGTTCACATGAGCGCTGGTTTAGCAGCATTAGCAGGAGCACTCTATTTAGGAAAAAGAAAGAAAGAAAAAACCGAACCCGCCAATATTCCATTTATTATTCTTGGAACAGGCTTATTATGGTTTGGTTGGTTTGGCTTTAATGCAGGCTCTGCATTAGCCGCTAATTACGATGCTGTTATAGCATTTGCTAATACCAATATCGCCTCAGCAAGCTCCATGATAACTTGGGTACTTTTCGATAGGTTTTTAAACAAAAAAATATCGGCTGTTGGAGCTTGCATAGGCGCTATTGTTGGATTGGTAGCTATTACACCTGCAGCAGGTTTTGTTACAATTAACCACTCCATCGTTATTGGTTTTGTAACTGCCTTAGTTTGTAATTTAGCGATGATTAAAATAAAGAAATCGAATAAAATTGACGACACACTAGACGTATTTGCTAGTCATGGAATAGGTGGAATCTGCGGTATGATACTAACGGCAGTATTTGCTAAAGAGGTAGGTCTTATTTATGGTGAAGTCAATACATTCATTTTACACATTGCTGCATCTATTGCAGTTATCGTATTCGCCTTCTTCGGCTCACTTTTAATCTACAAAATAGTAGATCTCATTTTACCTATACGTGTTAGAGCTGACCAAGAAGAAAGGGGTTTAGACTTATCCCAGCACGGAGAAGAAGTCGTATAAGTTTATATTGTGCGGTGATGAAATTGGCAAACATGCCCTCCTGTCTCGAGGGTGTAGAACATAGGATAAACAAAGTAAACTTTGCTAACTACTACTTAGAGGTTCGAATCCTTTCCGTACAGCTCAAAACAGCGATGCTTATAGCCTCGCTGTTTTTTATTGAAGAGCTATTCTTCTGTAAATACTAAGAGCGGAATTAGAAATCTTTAGGGAATAAATTCCTTTGGATTGTGTAGCCATATCAATTTGTTGGCTAAATGATCCTTTAACATTTGTAAATTCTTCAACAAACACCTCTTCACCCAACATATTAACAACAGTTATCATTACATTTTGAGTTACCTCAGAAGTAAACGTAACGTTAAAGATGTCTCTTGATGGGTTAGGATATACATCCAAGTTAGCCACAGTACTGTTCTCTAATCTAGCCCCACCTAAAGTATATTCAACAGGCTGTGAGAAAATAGTTGCCCATGAAGTACCACTAGTACCACAAGCACCACGGATTCTCCAAGAGTAATCACCAGCAGTTAAACCAAACTTAGTCTTAGAGTTATCCGAACCAGCGACGTTGTTCCATGCCCACACTTGACCTGTAGTGACGTTAGTCAGCTCAAGGAAGTAGTGGTCTGGAGCACCACTTTCTGGCGTATCCCAAGACATAGTAATCGCTGTCTGTGCACCGTTGGCACTAGTCGATAGGTTGGTTGGCATCTTGTCACAAGGATCTTGTGTAGAGAACGTAGAGAAGTCACCCCAGCCTGAGTGGTACATAGGATCTGAGTCGCCGTTAGCGTCAACATTACCCGTACACCAAGCTTTAGTGTGCCATTCGTATTCAGTACTTGCAGCAAAGTTT
>JAQWJZ010000025.1 GCA_029248105.1 Flavobacteriales bacterium | reverse complement strand
AGCATAACACACCCCTTTATCCCCTCTCAAGAGGGAAGCACTTACCCACACCCCCCTCTTGAGAGGGGATAAATTAGCTTTGCTAATTATAGGAGTGTGTAGCTAAGAAAATCCATCAGCAGACATAAAAAAAGAGCCTTTTTAGGCTCTTTTTACTAAATAGAACAGTCATTTTTATTTCAGTTCAAACGACTCCATAAATTTGGTGGTATAGTTGCCATTAATAAAGTCCTCGTTTTTCATCAATTGCAAGTGGAAAGGAATCGTTGTCTTTACGCCTTCAATCACAAACTCTTCCAATGCTCTTCTCATCTTAGCAATAGCCTCTTCACGGGTCTGAGCTACTGTAATTAGCTTAGCTATCATAGAGTCGTAATTGGGGGGTATAATGTAGTTGGCATAGACGTGAGTATCTATTCGAATTCCGTGCCCTCCTGGAGCGTGGAAGTTGGTTATCTTACCCGGACTTGGTCTAAAGTCGTTGTATGGATCTTCAGCATTAATACGGCACTCAATAGCGTGTAGTTGAGGGTAGTAGTTTTTACCAGAAATTTTAATCCTTGCCGCTACTTTTATTTGTTCACAGATGAGGTCGTAATCGACCACTTCTTCTGTGATGGGGTGTTCCACCTGAATACGGGTATTCATCTCCATGAAGTAGAAGTTACGGTGTTTGTCAACTAAGAATTCTACCGTTCCTGCACCCTCGTATTTTACCGATTCGGCAGCCTGTACAGCGGCTTTACCCATAGCTTCTCTTAGCTCTTCGGTCATGAATGGCGATGGTGTTTCTTCTACCAATTTTTGGTGTCTTCTTTGTATGGAGCAATCTCTTTCGGATAGGTGACAAGCTTTGCCTGTGCTATCGCCAATAATTTGTATCTCTATATGTCGAGGGTCTTCAATGAATTTCTCCATATACATACCGTCGTTGCCGAAGGCTGCTGCCGACTCTTGTCGTGCTGAGTCCCATGCTGCTTCTAGCTCGGATTCTTTCCAAACCAGACGCATACCTCTACCACCACCACCGGCGGTAGCTTTTAGCATAATAGGGTATTTTATTTCTTTAGCTAACTTTTTGCAGTGGGCAAAATCTTTGATAAGACCATCAGAACCTGGAATAGTAGGTACTCCGGCCTTCTTCATGGTATCTTTAGCGGCGGCTTTATCGCCCATACCTTCAATCATTTCTGGTGAAGCGCCAATAAATTTAATCCCATTCTCTTGGCATACTTTGGAAAACTTAGCGTTTTCGGAAAGGAAGCCATAGCCTGGGTGTATAGCATCGGCATTAGTTATTTCTGCTGCCGCTATGATGTTAGGTATGTTTAGATACGATTCGCTAGAGGGGCCTGGCCCTACGCATACGGCTTCATCGGCAAACCTAACGTGTAAACTTTCAGCATCGGCAGTAGAATAAACAGCTACTGTCTTGACACCCATTTCTTTGCAGGTGCGGATAACTCTTAGAGCAATCTCGCCTCTATTAGCAATTAATATTTTTTTAAACATTGTACTGTTTTATGAGGGATCGACTAAAAATAATGGCTGGTCATATTCTACTGGCGTAGAGTCATCTACCAATACTTTGACTATTTTTCCACTTATCTCGGATTCAATCTCATTGAATAGCTTCATAGCCTCAATGACACAAATCACATCACCCGGCTTAACGGTATCACCAACATTTACGAAGGTATCTTTATCTGGTGATGGTTTTCTGTAGAATGTTCCAATCATAGGAGATTTTACAGTGATATAGTTATCTTCATCTTTACTTTCTGCTGCTTTGGCTGGTGTTGGTTCGGCCACTGGCGCAGGAGCTGGTGCAGGAGCCGCCGCAGGCATTACTGCTGCTGGGCTTTGTGCTACAGGTATTTGCTGGATGATTGTCGTTTCTGGAACAGCACCTTTCTTAGCAGGTGATTTAATTGATATTTTCACATTATCAATTTCCAAATTGACTTCTGTCGCACCTGATTTGGCAACAAACTTTATTAATTCTTGAATTTCTTTAATGTCCATAATACAATTTTTTCAAAGATAAGATTATTTACTATCGTATGCCCATTTTAAATAAATAGAACCCCACGTAAACCCACCACCAAAGGCAGCTAAGATAAGGTTATCTCCTTTATGGAGTTTGTCTTCCCATTCCCAAAGGCATAAGGGTATTGTTCCATTTGTGGTATTCCCATAACGCTGAATATTCAGCATTACTTTATCGGTTCCTACACCCATTCTGTTGGCTGTAGCATCTATAATTCTTTTGTTGGCTTGGTGAGGCACTAGCCATGCAATGTCATCGCCTTCTAGATTATTTCTTTCCATTATCTCACCAGAAACATCGGCCATACCTTTTACGGCAAACTTAAATACGGTTTGTCCTTCTTGGTGTATGAAGTGCTCTTTGTTCTTAATGGTTTCTTCAGATGCTGGATGATAAGAACCGCCACCTGTCATTCTGAGGTAGTGACGACCTTCGCCATTACTTTTCATAATAGAATCGTGAACACCCAAACCTTCTTCGTTAGGTTCTAAAAGTACTGCTCCTGCACCATCTCCAAAGATGATACACGTTTGTCTGTCGGTATAATCTACTATAGAAGACATTTTATCAGCACCTACTACGATGATTTTTTTGTAAGCTCCTGTTTCTATGTATTTGGCAGCAGTAGCAACAGAAAACAAGAAGCCTGAACAGGCCGCCATAAGGTCATAGGCGAACGCATTTTTAGCACCTATTTTATCGGCTATGATACAAGCCGTAGACGGGAACATCATATCTGGTGTAGCTGTAGCACAAATGATGCAATCTATTTCTTCGGCAGAAATGCCTTTTTTCTCGAGTAATCCTTCAATAGCGCCAACCCCTAAGTCGGAAGAGGCCAAGCCTTCGCCTTTTAAAATTCGTCTTTCTTTGATACCTGTCCTTGTGGTTATCCATTCGTCATTGGTATCCACCATGGTTTCTAATTCTTGATTGGTCAATACGTAATCGGGTACGTATCCATGAACGCCTGTTATGGCAGCTCTAAGCTTAGTCATTATTGAAGTTGTTTAAAATTTTTGTTGTCAGATCGGCATCCACCACATCGGCAGTAAGCACAATCATGTTTTTTATGGCAATGGCATTGGATATACCATGACCAATAACAACGGTTTTGTTAAGTCCTAGGATAGGCGTTCCTCCGTAGTTTTCGTAGTTGAATCTATCGAAGTAGTCGTCTTCTATATTTCTTTTTTTGATGAGCGAATATACCGACTCGGCTTGTTTGAGTATGACGTTTCCACTAAATCCATCGCAAACGATAACGTCGCAATCATCGTCAAATAAGTGGCGACTTTCTATGTTACCACAAAAGTTGAAGTCTGTTGTATCCTTCATCATTTCGTGGGCAGCAATCGTGAGCATATTACCTTTGGTTTCTTCCTCGCCAATATTGAGCAGTCCTACTCTTGGATTTTCTACACCACAAACGTGTTCGGCAAATAAAGAGCCAAGAATACCAAATTGATATAGCACATCTGGTTTACAATCGGCATTAGCTCCGACATCCAGTATGACATTAACGCCACCATCTAATTTAGGTAGTACAGAAGATATACAAGGACGTAAAATACCAGGGACAGGTTTAACAGACATATACCCTCCTACAAACATGGCGCCTGTATTTCCGGCACTGGCAAATCCGTCTATTTTACCTTTTTTAAGAAGGTGAAAGCCTACGGCAATACTTGAATTTGGTTTTTTAACGAGTGCTTTGGTGGGGTGTTCGCCCATTTCGATGTTGTCGGGGGCGTGAACGATAGTGAATTTATTGGAGTCGACTTGGTGTTTTTCGACCTCTTTTTTAATGATACTCTCATCACCAATCAGAACAAGTTCTACATTATTGGCTAGAGAATGGAGTGCCAGTACGCTACCTTCGATAGTCGCTGATGGAGCAAAATCTCCACCCATTATATCTATACCAATGCGAACTTTAGTCATAAAATAAAAGTAGATTTAAAAAAGCTAAATTAGATTTTTTAAATCTACATAAAAATATATTTTATACAAGTGTGATAATTGTATCCGAGATACAAATTATTTTTCCATTACTACTTTACCTCTGTAGTAAAGTACACCGTCTACCCAATGCGTTCTGTGTGGAAGATGAGTTTCACCTGTAGTTTGACATACGCTTAACTGTGGCGCTACTGCTTTGTCATGTGTGCGTCTTTTGTCTCTTCTTGTTTTAGAGATTTTGCGTTTAGGATGTGCCATAATCTAAATTTATTTAGTCTTTATTCGTTTTAAATTTTCCCATCGAGGGTCAATTGTTTCATTCGTTTCTTCTGTCCAACCCATTTGTTCTAGTTGTTCTATCATTTCAGGGTTACACTCTTGATCGGATTGATGTGTTCGTTTTGAGGGTAGTGAAAGGTGAACAAACTCGTAAATATATCGTGCTAACGACAGGGTATGTTCGTTGGTAGAGAGAATAACAATTTCGTCACTTTCTACATTTTCAACGATATCTGAAAACTTAACAATCAGTTCAAAGTGTTGATTAATTTCTTGTTGATAGTCGTCGGTACATCTATCGCAGGGGAGTGTTATTTCTCCATTTAAAGCAAAATCTAATTGTAATAGAGTTGCTTTTTTTACTAGAGTAACATCAGTGCGAATCTGTGCTTTTTCTATCTCAGAATAATCGAACAGTGTAAAGAACGTATCTACTATGTCAAATTGGAATTGATGGCTGCCTAATTTTAAAGCCGAAAATTGAATTTCAAAATCTTTAGACCTTACCATACATTCAGAACTTTTTCAAAGTAGCCTGCAAATGTAATAATAATTCCTTAATTCCACTATTTGATATACAAATGAATGAATACTAGCGTTCTCTAGTTTTTTCTTTCCTTGCTTGTACCTTCAATGGATTGCTGTTTAGCTCGTGCCATTCTTGGCGTTTTTTGAAGATATCACAAGCGCTATAAATAGCTTGGATAAAGGATGTTTCGGAGGCTAAATTTTGTCCTGCAATATCGAAGGCTGTGCCATGGTCTGGCGATGTTCTAATGATGGCTAATCCAGAAGTAAAATTCACGCCATTGCCGAAAGATAATGTTTTGAATGGGACAAGTCCTTGGTCGTGATACATGGCTAGAACCCCATCGAAAGCACTCAATTTGTTGGAGCCAAAAAAGCCATCGGCAGGGTAAGGGCCGAATGATAAAAGACCTTCTTCTTGGGCCTTTTGAAGAGCAGGAATAATGGTTTTTTCTTCTTCTTTGCCGAGCAGTCCATTATCTCCAGCGTGGGGATTGAGCCCTAAAACGGCAATTTTAGGCTTACGTATGCCAAAATCTTGCTTTAAGGTTTGGTTAAAGGCGATTAGCTTTTCAACAATTAAATCCTTGTGGATAGTTTTGGACACCTCTTCGATAGGAATATGCCCTGTTACTAGGCCTATTCGTAAATCGTCGCTCAACATCAACATAAGAGCTTTACCCTCGAATTGATGCTCTAAATATTCGGTATGACCAGGGAATTTAAAGCTATCGGACTGTATGTTTTCTTTGTTGATAGGTGCTGTTACAAGCACATCGACTTCCTTATTTTTTAATGACTGACTAGCGCATTCTAAGGATTTAAGGGCATACTTTCCACCATCTGGAGTATTGTTGCCCAATGTAGGATTAAGCTCTTCTTTCCAACAGTTGATAATATTGACTTTCTTGTTTTTACAGTCTTTAACAGATTGTATTTTATTCAAATAGACATCGTCTAAGCCCAGTTGTTTTTTGGTCTTTATAGCCAATTTATAATCGCCAAATAGGATAGGGGTACAAAAGTCTAGCATACGCTTATCTTTGAAACTTTTTAAGATAACCTCTAGTCCAACACCATTAGTGTCGCCGATAGATATGCCTAATTTTATGGGCTTACTCATTCCGATTTATATTTTAGGTAATCGAATAATAAGCGAACGCCAACCCCTGTTCCGCCTCTACCTCGGTAGTTGAACGGACTAAGCATAAATGCAGGTCCAGCAATATCCAAATGGGTGTAAGGATAATCGGTAAAATGCTCTAAAAATTTACCAGCAGTGATGGCTCCAGCTTCGGCACCACCCAAGTTTTTGAGGTCGGCAATACTCGATTTCAAATCGTCTTTGTATTCGTCCCAGAAAGGAAATTCGGCTAATCTTTCGTGTACTCTGTCGCCACTTTCTTTGAGTGCCGCCATAGTCTCTTTATCGTTACCCATAGCTACGATGCCTTGTTTGCCTATAGCTCTTGCCGCCGCACCTGTCAATGTAGCAAGGTCGATGACTATTTCGGGTTTATATTTTTTAGCATAACTCAAAGCATCGGCGAGTATAAGTCGTCCTTCGGCATCGGTATTTAAGACCTCTACACTAGTGCCGTCATGCATAGTAATCACATCGCCTGGAGCATAGGCATTTCCAGAGGGGCGGTTATCGGTTGCTGGTACTAAGCCTACGACATGAACATTGAGTTTAGCTTTAGCGATGGCGTACATTGTGCCTACTACTGCTGCTGAACCTCCCATATCGCATTTCATCATATCCATAGAATTGGCGGTAGGCTTTAGGCTCAAACCACCCGTATCGTAAACAATACCTTTACCCACCAATACTATGGGTTTTTTGTTGGTAGCCCCTTTAGGTTTCCACTCCATAATATTGAAGGTAGGGGGGTCAATACTGCCTTTGTTGACGGCTAGTAGGCCACCCATTTTTAGGGCTTCAATCTTACTTTTGTGAAACACTTCTACACTAAAACCAGCCTCTTTGCCTAGTCGTTCTATATCCTTGCTATATTGTGGTGCCGTCAGATAGGAAAAAGGTTCATTTACTAAGGATCTGGCTACACAAGTACCGTCCACCACCGATTGCAAATGCTGTATGTCATCTGCCGAACCATCAAAATGAAGGTCTATACCTTTTAGGGTGTTTTCTTTTTTCTCGGAAAAATATTTTAGAAACTGATAATTACTCAAGGCTAAACCCTCTACAAAAGCCAGAGCTTCCGCCTTATTTTTAGCATAATCCACAACGGTTAGCTGTTCTATTTTCAGTGTATTTATCTCGCTGTGCAAGGCATTTGCAGCAAGTCGTATTTTCTCTAAATCACCTTTTGTAAGGACGACAAAAATTTGATGACTATAGCGATTTAACCGAATGCTATTTTGTTCTTTTTCAATAGCGCTTTCTAGGTATTTTGTTTCTTCTTTAGTAAAAGAAAATCTCTTAATATCATCTAAGGATTTACACACTAATATTAAAGATTGCTGATCTGGAATTTGTTTTGATAGAGATATGAGTAAGTCCATAATTAATGTCGTATTTTTGTACCTGCGAAATTAGACAATTTAGATGAATATAGACGCTTTACTAAAACGAGCTTTAGCCTTTGAGTTTTTATCGGCAGAGGAGGGGCAATATCTCTTTGAAAACGCTCCTACAGCAGATTTAATGTGGGTAGCTAATGAGTTAAGAAAAATTCAAAAACCAGATGGTTTGGTTACTTGGCAGATTGACAGAAACGTCAATACGACCAACGCTTGTATTGCCAACTGCAAATTTTGCAACTTCTTCAGACCACCAGGACATGATGAAGTCTATGTCACGACTATTGAGCAGTACAAACCCAAAATAGAAGAAACCATGCGTTATGGTGGCGATCAATTGTTATTGCAAGGTGGTCACCACCCTGATTTAGGCCTAGATTTTTACACCAACCTACTTAGTGAGCTTAAAGCGCTGTATCCCGAAATCCGTTTGCATGCCTTAGGACCACCAGAAGTGGCTCACATTTGTAAGCTAGAAGGCAAAAGCCACACAGAAGTTTTGACGGCATTGAAAGAAGCTGGTATGGATAGTTTACCGGGCGCTGGGGCAGAAATACTTAACGATAGGGTCAGACGACTTATTTCTAGGGGAAAATGTACCGGTCAAGAATGGCTAGACGTTATGCGTGCTTGTCATCAATTGGACATTACCACTTCAGCAACGATGATGTTTGGACACATAGAAACCTTAGAAGAACGCTTCGAGCATTTGGTATGGATACGACAAGTGCAGTCCGAAAAACCTAAGGATGCCGATGGCTTTTTAGCCTTTATCCCTTGGCCTTTTATGGACGATGGCACTTTGCTAAAGCGAATTAGAGGGATACAAAACAATGTGTCTGGTGACGAATATTTGCGTATGATTGCTATTAGCAGAATTATGTTGCCTAACATTAAAAATATACAAGCCTCTTGGCTAACGGTGGGTAAGCAAACAGCACAACTGTGTTTGCATGGTGGAGCCAACGATTTTGGATCTATTATGATAGAAGAAAATGTAGTATCGGCAGCCGGTGCGCCACACCGATTTACCTACAAGAGCATTCAAGAATCGATTAGGAAAGCGGGTTTTGAACCCCAATTAAGAAGACAAGATTATACCTTTAGAGAAATCCCTCAAGGTATAGAAGAACAAATCATCAATTACTAATGTTTACAGGGATAATAGAACATATTGGCGAGGTCGTAAAACTAGAAAAAGAGCTAGATAATTTGCACATTTCTATGCGTACGCCCATTACTTCGGAGCTTAAGATAGACCAAAGCGTAGCGCACAACGGTATTTGCCTAACGGTAGTGGCTATTCAAGACGATGTGTATACTGTTACCGCCATTAAAGAAACTTTAGACAAAACCAACCTTGGGCATTTGGCAGTAGGGCATAAAGTCAATATTGAACGTTGTATGAAGTTGGGCGATAGGCTTGACGGCCATATCGTTCAAGGTCATGTCGATCAAACGGCAAAATGCATACACATTGGTCAAGAAAACGGTTGGCACACTTACACCTTTGAATACGAGCCTTCCCAACACATTACGGTGGAGAAAGGTTCTGTTTGTGTCAATGGGGTGAGCCTAACGGTGGTCAATTCACAACAACATCGTTTTTCGTTAGCTATCATACCTTATACTTTTGAGCATACCAATTTCCACGATTTGGAGGTAGGTAGCATAGTTAATTTGGAGTTTGATATTATTGGCAAGTACATAACAAAGATGAATTCATGAAAAAGTTCTTTCGATTGATTACCCTTTTAGAAGGGTTTTCTTATATCCTTTTACTCTGTATTGCTGTTCCTTTAAAATATTGGGGTGGCGATGAATCTTGGGTCAAACTATTGGGTATGCCTCATGGTTTGTTGTTTATGGCATACATCGTTTTAGCCCTTTTCCTTAGAGAGGATTATCAATGGGGTATTAAAGAAACATTCATCGTCTTGTTAGCTTCTATCGTTCCTTTTGGCACTTTTTACGTTGATAAGAAGTATTTGAGGGATTAACTATTTGGGTTCGTTTCTAGGCGGACTACACCCCTATTTGCCTTCTCTTTTAGCTTTCAGCTCTTTTAATTCGTGTAGTAGCGCAACATTTCTTTGATCTAATTCTTTAATGGCATTTACCATCAGCCAAATGATTTCTGATGAGTCAAATTGTCGTTTATCTTTCAAGCCACTTGACCCTTGACTATCGTCAAATAGGCTAACCGTATTGGGCAATATCTTCTCAATTTCTTGAGCTATAACCCCAACGTATTGTTTGGTGGTGTCACTATAGCCAGACTTGCTGTTATAGTGATAACTTACGGGTTGTATTTGCATAACCTCATCAATACCCTTGGTGTAGGTAATAATATTTTTCTTGACTCTACGGTCTGAATAGGTCAGCCAAGAGCCACCACCCGATTTTGAGGCTCCTCCATTGACAGAAAGCGTATTGTCTGGTTGATTAGTGTTTATGCCTACTCTGCCACTAGGCCCACTATGTGGGGAAAAACCAGGTAAATGAATGGTTAGAACGTTATTTTCTGTCCAATTGCTACCATCACTATATTACTATTGTCGGGGTAAACCAAAATAGTAGAGTAAAATGTTTGATGAGATAAGGGGTTAATTGTATTATTCAAATCTATTTCTTGCCAACTGTTACCGCCGTCAGTAGATTTGAATATAGCGGTGTAAAACACATCGCTACCGTCATAGTCTCCAGATAACCAATAAATAACATCGTGGTTGTTAGGGTCAATCTCAATATCAGAGACCCCTAGGTTTTCTACAAATTCAGTGATATTGCTCCAATTATACCCTCCGTTATTTGTACGCCAAATGCCGTGCCCCTACATAAAACGTATTTTCAAGGGTAGGGTGAAAGGCAATACAATTGAGCCTCCAAACACCAATTTTGTTAACACCCCTACGAGGAGTATCAGATGGGCCTAGAAATTCAAAATTACAAGGATAATTCTCAACAGCACTTGCTGCACTAGACGACTGACTTGAATTAGAAATGCTTTGAGCAGGCGAACTTGCAGCTGATCTTTTCTTGAATTTGTAATACTCATAAGCATCTGGAGTCTTCCAATTTTACTCTTTCATCCACTTTAAACCTAGCATTATAATGCCACCTATTGTATGATTTATACGCTCTTTTGCCATCTTCAACACCTAGACTGTCCAAGTGTCGTGCCATTATTTTTTCAATCTCGGCTAAAGTGTAACCGTCATGGACTAATTGAATGTGTTTTTGGGCATATGCACCACAGAAAAACAAAAGAAAATAGAGTGTTAGACGTTTTTTCATAAGATATACTTTAAGTAGGAAATCCAAATATACAAAAGAAAACGATTAATTCCAGCTTAAAAAAAGCGGCTAAGTCCATCAGAATGGTTGCACTGCGGCTTATTGTACAATCAAAGGTTCATTATATAGGCGATTTTCAAAGCGCAGTTGAACCGTATAAACCCCTTTTTGTAATCTTGCTAGTCTTATAGGATTATTCCAACCGCCTTCAATTTGATAAACCACCTGCCCCAATTGGTTGAGTATAGTAATGCTTTCCACACTATTGATGTCGGTGCTTACACTAATGCTAATACTTTCGTTTGTAGGGTTAGGATAAATACTGAACGGATTGCCCAAATAATCTGTCAGTAATTGGCGCATGACATGCGGTCGAATACTAGCAAAAGCATACAAACTTTCTACAGCCTCTAACCATGCGTTGCTATTGTCTGGCACATTCCATCTTAGCCTATGTTCTACGGCTTCTGCACTGTAAAGTCTCTCCATTTCCTTAATGTGTTGCATAAGGTTGGGTGTAAAAAAGGTAGTTGTTAGCAGTTGCTCAAAACGTCGTCTGAATTGCTCCCTAAAGTTAGTGTTTTTCAACAGTTGGCGCATAATGAAGACAGACCATTCATCAAAATCTTGACTACTGTTTTTTTCGTTGATTAAATCTGCCATGAGGTTGTAATATTCGTAGCTCATGCACTCGTCACAGTCAAAAAATAGCCATCGCCATTTGCCCTCGTCTTGAGCTTTCCAATACTTAACGTTATTGTGTGGCCAGTCGGTATTAGCCAAAAACAATTGAGCGCAATAGTAGTCTATGATATTGTCAATATCTATATGTCTGCTGATGTAGTCGTAATGCTCATGGAGACTCATGTCATTCTCATTCATATAGCCTTTGAGGTTGAGAAAGTCTTGGTTGTCGCCTTCTTCTACTTGAGCATTGTGGGTCAATAAATGGATATGGTCTTCATCAAAATAATCGCTGATGAAATGCTCATCTGTTCGTTCATTGAGGTGGTGTATGCCCCAATATTCCCCATTGATAAATACGATAACTTCTTGGGTGCTGGGGTGTTCCAAATTCATGTCAATAACGATGCGCTGAGCGAGTTCATTTTTGAACATCGTATTTTTCCAGTCGTTGGAACTCGCAGAGCGGAGTATGATTCTTTTGAAAGAGTCCATTTCCTTACCCTCGAAAAAGGGATATTTAATTCGTGATTTACCATAAGAACCTCGAGCATATAGCAGTAAAGATTTTTGAGGAAATGTTCGGCTTATATTTCCATTGGTACGTATGCCAACCTTCTGATTGACTTGTCGTTTACCCTCTAAGTCGAAATATTCGAAATGGGCTTGACGCTCCCATGCTCTGCCTCTTTGGTAATAATTGGTGTTCTGTCCCTTTACATAGATGCCTATTTCATCATCAAACAGATTTTCTGGTGCTGTAGAAAGTGAAACCACAGGAAAAGTGTAGCGGCTTTCCATCTGTGGGTTAATGAAAAAACTATGGGTAAATACGGAGCTAATGCGTTGCCCATTTTCAAAGGCAGCTGACTTAATAAGGTGTCCTTTAGAGACCTTTCCTTGTGGCCTTTCCCACTCTTCCGAAGTGGGGATTTCGGAAATTATATTGTCTTCTTCGGAGGCATCGTTTAGCACCAAAGCTGTAGTATATAAAAGGTCATCGGTGGTGGGCTCGGCACCATCAAGAGTGTAGTATATTTGAGCACCACTATGGCTCGGCACTATAGATAGGTTGATGCTATTTTCATACCAACCGCTAGTGTGAGAAAAGGACAAGCTGCTGAATAGTAAGTATATACTGTCGTTGGGGCTGTTGGGAGTCGGACTTTGGAGTTTTGCCAAAAGTTCGGCACCGTCTGGATATCGACCAAAAGATTGATTTTCATCCAGTGGCACAGCAGGCAAGGAATCTACCAAACCCATGGCGTAATGGCTGAGAAATAGAGCTTCGCCTTGACTACTAATCTTAAAGTTACAGTCCATCTCCATATCCAAACCACTGGCGTAAACGGTAAAAAACCCACCCCCTTGAATATAACGCTTAGGCAATTGCCATTGATCCATTTCTTGCCTATCGTCAGAAAGGAAGTAGTCAGATAGTAGGATACTATCGTTGCTGCTATTGTATAATTCTATCCAATCGGGGTAGTTGTTCTGAGCGCTTGCCCAAGCGTTGTTGTTAAGCGACATCATCTCGTTGATGTGCAGCTGTGCATTGGTGTTGATGCTCCAACAGACTATACCTATAAATAAGATGATTAATCGCATTTAGTAGAGGATTAAGCCCACTTTAAAGCCCATTAAATCAATGGTCAAAGATTCGGTATGGTACAATTGATTGTCGCTATTGTAGTGTTCTAAGTCCACCTTTTGTAGTATGTAATTGAAACTAGCAGTAAGCCCTAATTTTTGGCTGATACGGTACTGGTAGCCCATACCCGGTGAAAAATACATTTTGCCGACATAGCGACTATTTATAGCATCTTCAAAAATTCGATTAGTAGCTTGGGAATAGCCAACCGCCGTATTGTAAAACAGCCCATTATCACTTTTATTCCTACTGGCTCTACAATGAATAAATAGGGGTGTAAATGTTTCCTCTTCTAGCTGTATGTAGGCTACTCCTAGCCCCAAACTAACGTAATCGCTTAAGACTTTGCTGACATTTAGCTGAGCCATGCCCCCCGATTTGAGTATAGGAAAAGATTTACTCAGTTGTATGCCTCGTAAACCTCCCAATTCTAATTGGCTGTTTAGTTTAGAATGTTGGCTGTAAACAAAAAGTGTACAGAATAGTAGCGTCAGCGTAGCAAAATAATGTTTCATTATTCAAAGGTAAAAATTCTTAGCTAGTGACATCTCATACACTATGAATTTTCCTTACTTTCGCTGTAATGAAAAATATCAGAAATTTTTGCATCATTGCCCACATCGACCACGGCAAAAGTACTCTAGCAGATAGGTTGCTAGGGGTTACCGGAACGGTCACAGAAAGGGAAGCCCAAAACCAATTGTTAGACGATATGGATTTGGAACGTGAACGAGGGATTACTATCAAAAGTCACGCCATACAAATGGAATACAAGCTTAATGGCGAAGACTATATTTTGAACCTCATAGACACTCCCGGCCATGTGGATTTTTCTTATGAAGTATCACGTTCTATAGCTGCCTGCGAAGGGGCTTTACTGATTGTGGATGCTGCTCAAGGTATTCAAGCTCAAACTATCTCTAACTTATATCTTGCCTTAGAAAATGATTTGGAGATTATACCTGTTCTGAATAAAATAGATTTGCCATCTGCTGACCCCGAGGTGGTCAAAGATCAAATCATAGATTTAATAGGCTGTAAAGACCAAGATATTATCCCTGCATCAGCCAAAACAGGCTTGGGAATAGAAGATATACTAGAGGCTATTGTCGATAGAGTGCCCCCTCCTAAAGGAGACCCTAAAGCACCATTACAAGCTATGATTTTTGATTCTGTTTACAATTCGTTCAGAGGGATTGAGGCTTATTTCAAAATAATCAATGGGACTATAAATAAAGGCGATGAGGTGCAATTTATGGCTACAGGCAGAACCTATTTTGCCGATGAAATAGGGGCTTTGAAGTTGAAACAAAAGCCTATGAAATCCCTATCTGCAGGCGAGGTGGGCTACCTCATTTCAGGTATTAAAGACGCTCGTGAGGTCAAAGTAGGGGACACCCTTACCCTAAAAGATAATCCATCGCAAGAACCGGTCAAAGGTTTTGAAGATGTTAAGCCTATGGTATTTGCTGGGATTTACCCAGTAGACACCGAAGACTATGAAGAGCTCAGAAACTCCATGGAAAAACTGCAGTTGAACGATGCTTCCTTGACTTTTGAGCCCGAATCATCGGCGGCATTGGGCTTTGGTTTTAGGTGCGGATTCCTTGGAATGTTGCATATGGAAATTATCCAAGAACGCTTGGAAAGAGAGTTTGATATGACGGTCATAACAACCGTTCCTAACGTTTCTTATTTTGCCTATACTACTAGGGGCGAAAAGCTATCTATTCATAATCCATCGGATTTGCCAGACCCCTCAACAATGGATTTTGTGGAAGAGCCATTTATACGTGCCCAAATCATTACCAAATCGGATTTTGTAGGAGCGGTAATGTCTTTGTGTATCGAAAAAAGAGGGGTGCTCACCAATCAAGTGTATTTGACTACCGATAGGGTGGAGCTGACTTTTGAAATGCCCTTGGGAGAAATCGTTTTTGACTTTTATGATAAACTCAAAAGTATCTCTAGAGGTTATGCCTCTTTCGATTATTTCCCCTTAGAATACCGCCAATCTAACTTAGCCAAGTTGGATATACTGCTAAACGGCGATCAAGTAGATGCCTTGTCGGCACTTATCCACCGTGATAATGCCTATACATTGGGCAAAAAAATATGCATGAAGCTGAAGGAGTTAATTCCGCGTCAGCAATTCGATATTGCCATACAATCGGCTATCGGTTCTAAAATTATTTCAAGAGAAACAGTGAAGGCTGTGCGTAAAGATGTCACCGCTCGATGTTATGGTGGTGATATTACTAGAAAACGAAAATTACTAGAGAAACAAAAGAAAGGAAAGAAGAAAATGAGACAGATTGGTAGCGTTGAAGTGCCTCAATCTGCCTTTATGGCCGTCTTAAAATTAGACGACTAATTTTTATATCTTGCCTTTAAATACATTTACTTATGGGTAGAGCATTTGAATTTAGAAAAGCACGTAAAATGAAACGTTGGTCTGCTATGGCCAAAACCTTTACACGCATAGGAAAAGATATTTCTATTGCTGTCAAAGAAGGTGGTCCTAGTCCAGAAACCAACTCGAGGTTGAGGGCTGTCATTCAAAATGCCAAGTCGGCAAATATGCCTAAAGACAATGTAGAGAGAGCCATCAAAAAAGCTATGGGCTCAGATTCTGCCAATTATGTGGAGATGAGTTTAGAAGGCTATGCACCATACGGTGTGGCGGTTTTCGTAGAGTGTACCACCGACAACAACAACCGTACGGTGGCTAATGTGCGTTCTTACTTCAACAAGTGCGAAGGCAATCTAGGAACTAACGGCTCACTCGAATTTATTTTTGATAGAAAAGCCGTATTTACTTTTTCTGCTAGTCAGGTCGAAATGGACTTAGAAGAATTGGAAATGGAGCTGATAGATGCTGGTCTCGAAGAATTAGAAAACGATGAAGGCACTATTACCGTAACCACAGACTTCACCGACTTTAGTAATATGCAAAAACAATTGGAAGGCATGAGTATAGAGTTGGAAAGTTCAGAGTTACAACGCTTTCCTAACAACACCAAAGCCTTAGACTTGGAAGAGGCTAAATCAGTTCTGAAACTGATAGACAAATTGGAAGAAGACGAAGACGTGCAAAACGTTTTTCATAATATGGAGATGACCGAAGAAGTTATGTCCCAAATGGATAACTGATGAAAGACAAACTCAAGATATTAGAAGAAAAAAAGGCTCAAGCCTTAGTGGGTGGCGGACAACAACGTATAGACGCCCAACACGCTAAAGGTAAGCTGACCGCCAGAGAGCGTATTCACTTTTTAATGGACGAAGGTTC
>JAQWJZ010000024.1 GCA_029248105.1 Flavobacteriales bacterium | reverse complement strand
CAAGTATTTGATGGTTTAACAACTTCAAAATTTCAAGTTTACGTAACAGATACAGCTCTTTACAGTGTTAAACTTTTTGACAAATTTAATTGTGAGTCACAAACCAATAATGGTACTGCTTACATTAGATATAAAGACCCTATTTTCCCCCAATTTATCACGTCATTTGATTCCGTATTGTGTCCAGTAGATCCACCTATACTGTTGGAGACAATACCAGATGGTGGTGTCTTTAGTGGGAAAGGTGTTGGTTTCAATGGTTATTTTCATCCTGTAAATGCATTTGAAGGTGAGAGTTACCTATACTATAGCTTCCTCTTAAATTGTAATGAAACCGACTCTATTCTTATTGATGTAAGTTGTGATGTAAAAATTTACGTCCCTAATTCATTCACTCCGAATAATGACTTCATTAATGATTTCCTTGAAGTTAGAGGAGTCAATATTATAGATTTTGAATTTTCGATCTATTCTAGATGGAGTGAGCAGATTTTTTACACAAAAGATATCAATCACTATTGGGACGGTACCTTTAAAGGAAGGCTTGTCCCAACCGGAACCTATACATACACCATTTCTGCTTATGGAAAAGATGCCAAGATGCTTAGGCTAAATGGACATGTCAATGTAATTCATTAATAGCTCTCATATTATTGTTTTTCTTGTGGATTATTCTAATCAATTTCACATCTTTGTGGATAGTGATTTATGTAGACGTCATATTACCCTTACCTCTTCAAAATACTTTTACGTATGAAGTGCCATCAGAATTTGAAGGTGTTCATGAGGGAATGCGAGTAGTAGTTCAATTTGGTCAGAAGAAATTTTATACTGCAATAATCTATAAGCTTCATGATAATGAACCTAAGAAATACAGGGCTAAGCCAATACTAAATGTTTTAGATAATCAACCCATTATTTCACCTCAACAGTTCGAACTATGGAAATGGTTAGCAAATTATTATTGCTGTAGTTTAGGAGATGTTATGCATTCCGCATTGCCTTCAGTATTGAAACTTTCTAGCGAAACAAAGTTAAAGGTAGAAAATGATGAAATTGACAAAAAAAGTTTAAATGACAAAGAATTTTTAGTTGTTGAAGCCCTAGAAGTTCAAAATGAATTAACACTCAATGAAGTTTCTAAAATATTGAATCAAAAAACCATCTTTCCCACTATCAAGTCATTACTTGAGAGGAAGATAATTTCGTTATTAGAAGAGCTTAATGAGCAGTATAAACCTAAATTAATCCGTGTTGTTTCATCTGGAAACCAAAATGTTGATGTCTCAATTTTTAAAAACGCAAATAAACAAAAGCAAGTCTATCATTCTTTTTTGGATTTAATAAAAGAAGATAATTCGACTTCTATTGCCGTGAGTAAGTTGTTGAAGTATTCGTCAGCTTCCCATCAGACTCTTAACGAATTAGTAAAAAAAGGAATTTTTTCTATTGAAGAAAAAGCCATTTCTAGAATTGAATCTTATGAAAATGAAGATTTAATTTCTTTTGATTTAAGTGACGACCAACAGAATGCTTTGAATCAAATAAAAGACTCTTTTGAAACAAAAGATGTTGTTTTGCTTCATGGTGTTACATCTAGTGGAAAAACAGAGGTGTTTATTAAGCTTATTCAAGAAGCTATTGAACGTGGCGAGCAGGTCCTTTATCTTCTGCCTGAGATAGCTCTAACGACTCAAATCATAAATCGATTACGTAAACATTTTGGTGATAAGGTAGGTGTTTATCATTCTAAGTTTAACAACAATGAAAGAGGTGAAATATGGACTGAGGTTTTAAACGGTCATCGATTTCCTATTATTTTAGGAACTCGTTCATCAATCTTTTTACCTTTTCGAAACTTAGGGTTGATAGTTGTTGATGAAGAACATGAGAATACCTTTAAACAAAGGCAGCCATCACCTCGATATAATGCTAGAGATACGGCTATTAAGTATGCAAACATTTTATCTGCTAAGGTTTTATTAGCATCTGCCACGCCATCATTAGAAAGTTATTATAATGCTAATTCAGACAAATATGGTTTGGTGACCTTGTCTAAAAGGTATGGCGGTGTTAAAATGCCTGAGATTGATATTGAGGATATTAAATATGTCACTCATAGAAAACAAATGAAAGGGGCTTTTTCTCCGCAATTATTAGAGGAAATAGGAAAATCTTTAGAAAATAAAGAGCAAGTTATTCTATTTCAGAATAGGAGGGGGTTTGCACCTGTAAGTGTTTGTAAATCGTGTGGATGGACAGCAAACTGTAAAAGTTGTGATGTTAGTCTTACTTTTCATAAACAACAGCAGTTGTTAAAATGTCATTACTGTGGCTATTCTGAACACCCTGTTAATCGGTGTAAATCATGTGGTAGTTTAGATGTTTTAATAAAAGGTTACGGAACAGAAAAATTAGAGGAGGATTTACAACCCTATTTTCCAAAGGCGACAATAAAACGTTTAGACCTAGATACCACACGAAAGAAAAATGCATATCAATCCATAATCAATGATTTTGAGAATAGAAATATTGATATTTTAATAGGTACTCAAATGCTAACTAAAGGACTAGACTTTGATCACGTTTCCTTAGTAGGAATAATTAATGCCGATGCACTTTTAAACTTCCCTGATTTTCGTTCTTACGAACGCTCTTATCAACTTATGGCTCAAGTTGCGGGTCGAGCCGGAAGAAAGCATAAGCAAGGAAAGGTACTTATTCAAACCTATTCGGCTAATCATGAAATTATAGAGTCTGTTAAAAATAACGATTACCTTCAGATGTATCAATCTGAACTATCAGAACGCAAGGCATTTAATTATCCCCCCTTTTGTAAGCTTATTTCCATTATTGTATCTCACAAAGATTATAATATAACAAATCAAGCGGCTAGAGATTTAGCTATTGTTTTGCGGCAGTCATTCAATAATGTATTAGGTCCAGAATATCCTGCTGTTTCTAGGGTGAAAAACCGTTATCTTAAAAACATTTTAGTTAAAGTGGGTGGTGATTTGTCACTTCATCAGTCTAAAAAGCATATAATGAGTGTAGTTGATAAGGTTGGTAAATTACAACAATACCGTTCTGTTCGTTTTACTCTTGATGTAGATCCTATTTAATTTACTTAAATCGTATTTATAGTCTAAATTGCAACTTCAAATTATTACTATGGCCCTTACCAATAACGATATATTAAAAAAAATCAGAGTAGCTCTTAAACTTAGAGATGATGAAATTGTTCAAATTTTAGCTTTAGCGGACTATACAATCTCTAAAAGTGAATTAGGTGCTTTTTTTAGAAAAGACGATCATCCTAAGTACATGAAGTTACAAGATCAAATATTACGTAACTTTTTAAATGGTTTAATTATTCATAAAAGAGGTCCCGCTAAAGAAAAAGATAAGCCTTCTTTGAAGTCTAGGATTGAAAAGCGACCTTAGATAAGATAAATCCTTACTTTTTTGGTCTTTAGCCTACTGTTGTCAATCAGTTTAATGACCTGATTAACTTTTGATGAATGAACCGAAACAAAGGCGCAATCTTGTTTGAGTTCAATCACACCCAATTGTTTGCCATTCAATTTTCCTTCTTTGAAGAATAAGCCGGCTATATCTTTTTTTGAAATTTTATCTTTTCTGCCACCAGAAATAAAAACAGTTTTCCATTCAGACTCTAAAGGAATTGGAGAGGGTTTTATATGTTCAATGCCTGAACTTTTAATAAATGCAGGTAATTTTTCTTGTTCCCATTTAAGGACGTAAGCAGTACCTTGTTTATTCATCCTACCAGTTCTACCATTACGGTGAGTAAATTCATCTTCCTTAGGGGGTAGTTGATAGTGTATAATGAATTTCAATTCTGGAATGTCAATACCTCTTGCTGCTAAGTCTGTTGCTATAATTAGCTGATGAGTGCCATTACGGAACTTTATGAGAGATCGTTCCCTTTCTTTTTGTTCCATGCCACCGTAAAAACAACCATGACTGATATGGTTTTCGTTTAGGAAATCACTAACCCTACTAATGCTTTCCTTGAAATTACAGAAAATAATACCCGGTTGATTGCCAATGTGACTTAAAGCATCTACAAGTGTTTTTAGTTTGTCTTTTGACTCTGACTCTATTGTTTTAATATCAATTTGAGGTTTTTCATCTGATAAGTAGTTGATGGTCTCAGGTTTAGTTAGTCCAACAAAAGATGGGACTTCTACTTTCTGTGTTGCAGAAGTAAGTATTTTTTTATTTAGTGAAGTTAAGGAGTCTATGATTTCACTCATTTCATTTTCAAAACCTACTTCTAAAGATTTATCAAACTCATCTAAAACTAGAGTTTTAATATTTTCAACAGAAAATGTTTCTCTACGAAGGTGATCGGCAATTCTTCCGGGGGTGCCTATAAGTATAGCAGGGGGGTGTTTTAAATCTATCTTATCTTTAGAGAATGAACGACCCCCATAGACAGCATTTGTTTTGAAGCCGATTCCCATGTCTCTTATTACTTGTTCAATTTGAATAGCTAATTCCCTTGAAGGTGTAATAATAAGTGTTTGTATTTCTTGGCATTCTGGGTTTAGCTCTGAGATTATAGGTAGTGAGAAAGCCAGTGTCTTACCCGTCCCTGTAGGCGATAATAATATCACTTCCGAATTTGAATGTATTGCAAACTGAGCATCTATTTGCATAGGAGTCAATTCTTTAATATTCAATTTTTCGAGTATATTTTTCTGATTTTTGATTTTAGAATACATCTTTGTTTTATTTACAAGCGTTCCACAAAACATCCTTAGGTGTTGGTGCTGTAATACTAATAGGCTCTTTTTTTACAGGGTGAACGAAGTCTATTTTTCTAGCATGTAGATGTATGCTTTTGTCCTTATTCGTTCTGTCAAACCCATATTTAACATCGCCCTTAATAGGGCATCCTATTTTTGAAAGCTGAACTCTAATTTGGTGGTGCCTTCCTGTCTTAGGAATGACTTCTATAAGATGATACTTATCTAATGATTTAATGAGTTGATAGCTCAATTCTGAACGTAAAGCATGATTACCTTCTCTACTAAAGGCCTTCGATTTATTTTTAGCTTGGTTTTTTAAAAGAAAATGAATTAAAGTATCACTAGGGTTTTGTGGTTTGTTTTTCACTACTGCCCAATATGTTTTTTGAACTTTCTTTTCTCTAAACATTTCATTCAACCTACTTAGCGCTTTACTTGTTCTTGCAAATAAAACAACACCACTAACAGGTCTGTCTAGTCTATGAACAACACCTAAATAAACTTCACCAGGTTTATTGTATTTTTTTTTGATGTAGTCTTTAACAAATTCGGGTAAGGGTTTATCGCCAGTCTTATCGCCTTGAATAATATCCGAAGCTTTTTTATTGACTGCAATAATGTGATTATCCTCATAAAGGACTTCAATCATCTAATATTGTTCTTTATCGTTAGGAAAATCTACTGTTTTAACATCTGATACGTATTGACTCACAGCCCCTTTTATATCTTCAAACAAATTGAGATATCTTCTAAGGAAACGAGGGCTAAATTCGTGTGTCATACCAATCATATCGTGTAGCACCAATACTTGTCCATCGACTCCGCTTCCTGCACCGATTCCAATAACAGGAATACTTAATTTTTCAGCAACTTGTGTTGCTAACTTGGCAGGTATTTTTTCTAAAACAAGCGCAAAACATCCTGCTTTTTCTAATAGTAGGGCATCTTCAATTAGTTTTTTTGATTCAGCTTCTTCTTTAGCTCTGACGGTATATGTGCCAAATTTATAAATCGATTGTGGCGTTAGTCCAAGATGGCCCATCACTGGAATTCCAGCAGTTAGAATACGTTCTATGGATTCTAATATTTCGCTTCCACCTTCCATTTTTACAGAATGAGCTCCAGACTCTTTCATAATACGAATAGCTGAATTAAGAGCCTCTTTGGAATTACCTTGATATGTCCCAAATGGCATATCCGCAACGATTAACGCTCTATCAACGGCTCTTACGACAGAAGCGGTATGATAAATCATCTGGTCAAGAGTAATTGGCAATGTCGTTTCGTGACCTGCCATTACGTTAGAGGCTGAGTCACCAACTAAGATAACATCAATACCACCTGAATCAACAATCTTTGCTAAGGTGTAATCGTATGCTGTAAGCATAGATATTTTTTCTTTGTTTTGCTTCATTTCTAGAAGCGAGTGGGTGGTTATTTTTTTATAAACCTTCTTATGAATGGACATTGTTAAAATTTTACAATGAAGGCATCTTTGAAACCTTTCTTGCTCATTTCCAACAAATAACCTCTAGCTGAACTAAAATTATCAAATTTACCAGCTATGTAAATGATTTGTTGTGCTTGAGTATGAATGGTGGTTAAGTTCTCAATACCTTCAACATCAATCAATTCGTCAAATATACCCAATTGTACTCTATAAACCACACTTTTTGAATTTTCTGATGCCTCTTCTTCAGAATAAAGACTTAAAATTTCGTTATGTAACTGTTTGTTTTTTTGTTTTTCAAGTTGAAAAGATTCAGCAAACTGGCTAGCTATCAATTTCTGTTCATTGTTTTGTTCACTTACAATATTATATTGATTCTCTAAAAATTTATTCCTTTTTTCAATCACTTCGTATTTTGAACTTAACTCCTCTAGTTTGTCGAATTTATTTTTTAGAGATTCATTTGTTAGTTGCGCAGTATTTAAAGATTTGTTTAAGTTTTTATTTTGAGTAGAATATTTAGCCAAAGAATTCAGAATGCTCTTTTCATTATTTTCTAACTTTTCGCGTTTAGAATTCAAAGCGTTTAATTGAGTTGTCAATTTTGAGTTTTTACTTTTCAAATCAGACAGTTCTCTTTGAAGTTCCAATAATGAAGAAGATTTTTTCTTCATACTAACAATCTCATCCGTTTTTTTCTTGAGTTGTGCGTTAGACTTATCTAGTAGAGCTTGAGTTATTCCGTATTCTTTTTTTATTCTCTGATAATCGGTGTTTTCAAGCTTTAAGGTTTTGATTTCTTGGCTCAATTTAGCATTCACACTTTCCATTTCTATATAGCCATTTTTGAAATCTTCATTTTCAGATTTCATTCTTTTAAAATTGTCTTGTTTGTCCTTATATGCTAGAATTTTTCCGTCTTGAGATATATTTTGTTTTTCAAGCTCACTAATTTTATTTTTAGCAGTAGCTAATGCTTTTTTAGTGGTATTCAAATCGCTATTTAATTTTGCCTTTTCTTCATTTAATTTTTTCACTTTGGTTAATGAGGAAGTTTCTTTTGAGGCTGAGTTTTTTAAATTAGTTTTTAATGTATTAAGCTCTTGATTAAGTTTTTTATCAGAATTTTTTAATGCGCTTAATTCACTATTTAATTGACTATTTTTCTCTTTAAGGTTTTCTAACTCTTTCTTTTTGGCATCTAATTGAGTTTGAATACTCGCTAGAGATTTAGTTGCACTAATCACTTCGTTTTTGGAAGAAATAACAAGAGAATTGTTTTTCTTAATATCAGATTTAAGGTCTTTATTTTCTTCATTGACTTTGCTTAAAAGCCCTATTTTTTGGTTTAGGGCTGTATTTGCTTTCTTCAAATCAGAATAATCATTGAGTTTATTCTTTAATCTTTCATTTTCTTTCTCAAGAGTTGCTATTTTTTTTTAATTTTTCGCTTAATGCTTTATTTTCCGCCTGTAATTGATTCAATGATTTAGCCTTTTTAGAATCTAAGTTCGTGTTTATTTTCTCTTTTTCTAATTGAACTTTTTTTGCTAGAGCATGATTCTGTATATCAATTTTTGATTTAAGACTTATTATCTGAGTACTATTGGCGTTATTTACCATATCATACACATTTAAATAATCTATTCTTGCTTGAGAATTTGGTCCAATAATAAACCCAAAACCTCCATTTGATAGTTCGGGAACTTTTACCGTTGTTTGGTGTTTTGAATTGATGAATAAATCATAAACACCTTTATTCGATATAATATCTATGTTGTTGTATTCTCCATTCTTTTTGATATTACTACTTTTTGTCCACCCCTTATTACTTTCTGAGCCACTTAAAAATTTTTATTTAGTACTGATTTTTCTAATTCTGTATTCTTGATTTCCATTAATCTCAATGGCTACCATTTCTTTACTGTCTAATGGTGAATTGATAACAATGCCAGAGTAAGAATTCCTTTTAGTAGATGGACCTGCTTTTATGGCAGTTTTTAATCGATATGCTGTCGTTTCAATTGAATTTTTTGAAAACACCGCTTGGGCTAATGAAGGGTTAGTTCTGTTTATAAATAAGTCTCCATCATCAATTACCATATAATTATCCTTATCGGAATTGATGTGAAATGGAGCATTTTTAGAATTGAAATCATCTTTAAAAATTTCTTTGTCAAAGGATTTTAGCTGTGATGTTTGAGTATATGAGTTTAGGCATAAAGATAGCCCTAACAATAGGTTTATAATTTTTTTCATAGTTTAAGAATTTGTCACAAATGTACTAAGTGTTAATCAGAATTAAAAGTTTAAATTTGCCATTATGAAAAAAAGTTACTATTTGTGTGTTTTTGCATTGAGTATTTTGTTTGCTTGTGAGACCGATTTTGATGTAAATGCACCTTGGAAAGAAACAGCAGTTATATATGGTCTACTAGATCAAACGGCTGACACTCAGCGTGTAGTAATTTACAAAGCATTTTTGGGAGAAGAAAGTGCTTACACTATGGCACAAGAGGCTGACTCTTTTTATTATGCTGAGAACCAATTAGAGGTTTTACTTTATGGTTTGGATGCTAATGGTGACACTTTACAAGAAATAGAGTTAGATTATCATCTCACAAACAATAGATTTAATACTGGCTTCGATACCATATTTTCAACAGAATATTCAGTAGAATATATAACTGCAGAGACTCTTGATCAATCTTTGACCTATCATCTCTATGTACACAATATAAATTCTGGCTATGTTGCTCGTTCTTCAACAAATTTAATTGAACATCTTGATATTAATCCAGGTTTTACAGATGAGATTAAGTTTTTTAAAAACAATGAGTACAGAACACACAGATTAAAGTGGACTTCTTCAAGATTTGGTAAGATATACAAGCCATTCATGCGTTTTTATTATTATGAAAAGAATGTCTTAAGTGGTGATGTTGTCAGAAAATTCGTTGAGTTAAGTTTTCCACAAATGTATTCGCAATCAACTAGTGGTAATCAAAGTATGGAATTGGCTATTACTGGAGATAACTTCTATTATTTTGTGAAAAATAGTATAGAAGAAAATATGAATGTTCTAAGAATAAATGCTAAAAACCTTGAAGACGGCTTTGCCGAATACGATTATTGGCAAGGTGGTATTGATTTCCGATTCTTAGTGGGAGGTGAAGCTGTTGCCCAATACATCGAGATTAATAATTTACCGTCAGTAATTTTTCAAGATCCACCAACTTACACTAATATAGAAAACGGTCGTGGTGTGTTTTCTTCTAGATTACAAGCCGAGTCTATTGGCAAATTCCTGGATATACCTACTCTAACTGAATTAGCTAACGGTGAGGTTACTGATGAGCTTAATTTTATAGAGCCATAGTACCTGTCATTTTGTCCATTTTTTTCTTAATTTCTGTCATTTTTTATAGAGTTTTCTCTTGGCACGTGCTTTGCATTGATGTAAAGCAAACAATGCTATAAATTAAATTATATATACCATGAGCAAAATTATTGGAATAGATTTAGGAACTACGAACTCTTGTGTTTCTGTAATGGAAGGAAACGAGCCTGTAGTTATCCCTAATAGTGAAGGTAAAAGAACAACACCCTCAATAGTAGCCTTTGTAGAAGGTGGCGAGCGTAAAATAGGTGATCCTGCTAAAAGACAAGCGATTACAAACCCAGAAAAAACCATAGCATCTATCAAACGATTTATGGGAGAATCTTTTTCTAAGGTACAAAAAGAGACAGGTCGTGTTCCTTATAAAGTAGTTAAAGGTGATAACGATACGCCTAGAGTACAAATTGACGATAGAATGTATACGCCACAAGAAATCTCGGCTATGATCCTTCAAAAAATGAAGAAAACGGCTGAAGACTATTTAGGCCACGAAGTTAAAGAAGCAGTAGTTACTGTTCCTGCTTATTTCAACGACGCACAACGACAAGCGACTAAAGAAGCTGGTGAAGTAGCTGGTTTGAAAGTGAGTAGAATTATTAATGAGCCCACAGCAGCGGCATTAGCATATGGGCTAGATAAAGCCGACCAAGACAAGACTATTGCAGTTTTTGATTTAGGTGGTGGTACTTTTGATATTTCAGTCTTAGAATTAGGTGATGGTGTATTCGAAGTAAAATCTACTAACGGTGATACTCACTTAGGAGGAGATGACTTCGATCAAGTTTTAATCGACTGGATGGCTGAAGAATTTAAGTCCGAAGAGAATATAGACCTACGTCAAGATCCTATGGCTTTACAGCGATTGAAAGAAGCGGCTGAAAAAGCTAAAGTAGAATTGTCTTCCAGTGCTCAAACAGAAATTAACTTGCCATACATTACGGCTACAGCTTCTGGACCTAAGCACTTAGTAAGAACTTTAACTAAAGCAAACTTTGAGAAACTAGCTGATAAACTTATCCAAGCTACTATTACTCCTTGCAAGCAAGCAATAAAAGATGCTGGGATTTCAGTAAGTGATATTGATGAAGTTATCTTAGTTGGTGGTTCTACTCGTATTCCAGCTATTCAAGAGGTCGTAAAGGAATTTTTTGGTAAAGAACCTTCTAAAGGAGTAAACCCTGATGAAGTAGTAGCAATTGGTGCTGCCATTCAAGGTGGTGTACTTACTGGAGATGTAAAAGACGTTCTTTTATTAGATGTTACGCCCTTATCTTTGGGTATTGAAACAATGGGTGGAGTAATGACTAAACTCATAGAGTCTAATACTACTATTCCTACTAAGAAGTCAGAAGTATTTTCTACTGCTGCCGATAATCAACCAGCTGTTGATATTCATGTTTTACAGGGTGAAAGACCAATGTCTGCAGATAATAAGACTATTGGTAGATTCCAATTGTCTGATATTCCGCCAGCTCAGAGAGGAGTACCTCAAATTGAAGTAACTTTTGATATTGATGCTAACGGAATACTTAATGTCTCTGCAAAAGATAAAGCTACCGGTAAGGAGCAAAACATTAAAATTGAGGCATCTTCAGGGCTTTCTGACGAGGAAATCGAAAGAATGAAAAAAGAAGCTGAAGCTAATGCTGATGCTGACAAGAATGCTAAAGAGCAAGTGGAAAAAATCAATGGTGCTGATGCTATGATTTTCCAAACAGAAAAGCAGCTCAAAGAATATGGTGAGAAATTATCAGACAATAAGAAAAAGCCTATTGAAGAAGCTCTTGAAGGTTTGAAAAAAGCTCACGAAAGTAAAGACCTTGCTGCTATCGATGCAGCTATGGAAACTATCAATGCGGCTTGGACTGCTGCTTCTGAAGAAATGTATAAAGACACACAAGGACAGCCAGGTGCAGAAGGCGCTGCTCAGCCCAATGCTGATGGTGACGGAGCTGATGATGTTACTGATGTGGACTTTGAAGAAGTAAAGGAAGATAAGTAGCATAACTTTCTTCTTTTAGTTAGTAGAAAAGCTCTGCCGAAAGGTGGGGCTTTTCTTATTTTATATAAGAAAGCCAATTATTTGCTTGCTCTGTCAATATCTCTTTGGATATCCCTATCCTTGATGGTATTTCTTTTGTCGTGAAGTTTCTTACCCTTAGCTACAGCAATTTCTAATTTAGCCCAGCCTTTTTCGTTAATGAATAAGCGAAGTGGTACAATAGTTAGCCCTACATCTTTTAATTTTTTGCGAATCTTATCCAATTCCTGTCTATTGAGCAATAGTTTTCGGTCACGCTTAGGTTGATGATTGGCGTAATTGCCAAATTCATATTCATCAATATGCATACCTACGATAAATAACTCATCTTCTTTGAACGAACAAAAGGAATCACTAAGGTTAGCTTTACTGTTGCGAATAGATTTTATCTCTGTTCCGCTCAACTGTAAACCTGCTACATACTTATCGAGTAAAGTGTACTCAAATCGTGCTCGTTTATTTTGAATATTTACCGTCTTCATCAGCTTACGAAGTTAAGGATTTTATCCTAGCGCAACATCAAGTATCATCATAACAATAAATCCTGCAATAAGCCCCATAGTAGCTAAGTCTGTATTGCCACCACTTTGACTTTCAGGAATGACTTCTTCCACTACTATAAATATCATAGCACCTGCTGCAAAAGCCAAGGCATATGGTAATATAGGTAGAGTATACATTACAGCAGCAGCACCTATAACTGCAAAAACAGGCTCTACAATGGCTGAAAGTTGTCCCCATTTCCAGCTCTTAAGTTTACTGACTCCTTGTCTTCTTAGCGGCATAGAAACGGCAAATCCTTCAGGGAAATTTTGTATTCCTATACCAATAGCTAAGGCAATAGCTGCGCCTATCTCAAAGCCAGGAATGCCGTGTGCAATAGCGCCAAATGCAACACCAACAGCTAAACCTTCAGGAATATTATGCAGTGCAATGGCTAATACTAAAAGAATAGTTTTTTTCCATTTGGTGGGATAACCTTCAGCTTCTTCTACTTTTTTAAATAGATGTAGATGAGGAATGATTTTGTCTAACCAATACAAAAACAATGCACCCATAAAAAAGCCTACTGCAGGAGGAAACCAAGATGGTAGTGAAGATGTTCCCATTTCGTTTTGCATTTCTACATAACTAATAGCTGGTGACAATAGTGACCAAAAACTTGCCGCTATCATTACACCACCAGTAAAACCTAGTGAAGCATCCAATAATTTTCTGTTGGTTTTGTTAAAAAAGACAACCAATGCTGCGCCTGAAGCGGTTAGTCCCCAAGTGAATAATCCAGCTAATAGGGCTTGTAAAATTGGGTTTTGTTGGGCAAACCAAGTATATAATTCTGTCATTTTTGTTTGATTAATAAGTTTTTAGCCACATCCTTGCTGATGTGTGCTGATTTATTGTTAATAGTAATTTCTAATGAACCGTCAAATACTATTTTTTGAACAACGCTAATGGATGTTCCTAGTTTGATGCCTAGCGAATCAAGATATTGTAAAAAAGAGGGATTGTCCTGTGATACACCAACCACTTGTCCACTTGCTCCACTTTCTAGTTCATTTAACCGCATAGAAAATGATTTTGGAAACAAACCCGCTTTGTTAGGAATAGGCTCGCCATGAGGGTCGTGTTGAGGATAGTCTAAGTACTCATCTAAAGCATCTACCAGTTTTTGAGATTTAATGTGTTCCAACTGTTCAGCAACATCGTGTACTTCGTCCCATTGAAACTGTAGTTTTGTTACTAAGAAAACTTCCCAAAGTCGGTGTTTTCTAACTATGGAAACCGCTTTTTCTAATCCTAATTTACTTAATCCAACACCACGATAGGGAACATAATTAACCAATTTCTTCTCAGTCAATTTTTTAATCATATCGGTAACGGATGAGGCTTTGGTGTCCAACTCCTCAGCAATAGCGTTGGTCGATACCGAATCTTTTGTGTTATTAGAAAGTTTCAGTATCGCTTTTAAGTAGTTTTCTTCTGCTAGCGTAATCATAAATACAAATATATAATTTTATATGTCTAATTTAATTTTTAGATTTGCCTAAATTTATGAAGAAGACCTTATTTTTATTTAAACTAATTCTAAATAAAAGAATTTTACATACATTTGCGGCTCAATTTAAAGCTCGAAAAGTGAAAAAAATAGCCCTATTTATCTACATTTTCATTTTACAAATTCCATTGTTTTCCCAAACTCTTTCCGGAACAATACGTTCAAACTCGCCAATATCATTTGTATCGGTTAGTGTAAAAGGTCAGTCTATAGGAACAGCTTCTGATGCCAACGGATATTTTGAGATTAAAAACCTTAAAGTGGGCACTTATGAATTTGTTTTTTCTGCTATTGGTTTTAAAAAACTTAAGAAAGTTATAACCATTCAAAAGGGGCAGAATACTATTACGGTTAATTTGGAACCCTCTTCTTATGATTTAGAACAAGTGGTTGTAACTGGTACTTTGAAAGAGACTTTTCTCAGTGCTTCGCCTGTTAAGGTTGATGTGATTACTGAGAAATTTTTGAAGAAAATAGCAACTGCCAACGTGATGGAAGTCATTGAAAATGTTAATGGTGTTCAAAAACAAATTAATTGCGGTGTATGTGGCACGAATGACATACATATTAACGGAATGGAAGGACCATATACTTTAGTTCTCATAAATGGTATGCCCATAATGAGTTCACTTTCTACTGTCTATGGTCTTAATGGTATTCCAACTTCTTTAATTAAGCAAATTGAAATTATCAAAGGCCCATCATCTACACTATATGGAACAGAGGCTGTCGCTGGTGTTATCAATATTTTGACCAAAAATCCTGAAGATGTTTCTACTATTGAAATTGATGGATTTATGACCTCGCACCAAGAGAAAAACATTGATTTTGCTTATGCGCCTAAAATGAAAAAAGCAGATATGTTGTTAAGTGGAAATTTTTTTCAAATGAATAATTTTCTTGATGATAATGACGATAACTTTTCAGATATTCCCCTTTCCGAACGCCTTTCTTTATTCAATCAATGGAACTTCAAAAGAAAAAGCAATAAAGACTTTTCCATATCCGCCAAATATTATCTCGAAAATAGGAGTGGAGGTGTTAAGGAATGGGACGAAAGTTTGAGAGGTAATGATAGTATTTATGGAGAATCTATATTTACCGATAGGATTGAGTTGGCGGCTAGCTATCAATTACCTATAGAAGAAAACGTTCGTATAGACGCCTCTTACAACTACCATCATCAAGATAGCTATTATGGAAATACTAAATATGAAGCCTATCAGAATATTTATTTTGCTAATCTTTTGTGGAATAAGCGCATAGGACATAATCACGATGTGCTATCCGGATTGACATATCGTTATCAAACCTTTGCAGATAGCACGTTAGCTGATGTTTATGAGAAAAAATTTATACCAGCCGTATTCGTTCATGATGAAATAGCAATTAGTAAAAAGTGGAGTACATTATTGGGTATGAGAAGTGATTACCACGATAATCACGGCTTTATCTTTTCCCCTCGATTAAATTTGAAGTATAACCCCCAAACATATACCACCTTTCGTTTGAATGCGGGCACAGGATTCAGATTAGTCAATTTATTTACCGAAGACCACGCATTCCTTACAGGTAGTAGAGAGGTCTTAGTCGTAGAGGATTTACGACCAGAGGAATCGTATAATGTCAATTTGAACGCTAACCATATTTTTTCTTTAGCAAGAAGTACAGGAACAATAGATGTAGATGCTTTCTATACCTATTTTACTAATAAGATAACGCCAGACTATGATGTTGATCCTAATCAGATTATCTACGCTAATTTGGACGGTTTTTCGGTGTCTAGAGGTCTAGCCTTTCACATTCAGCAAAACTTTGACATTCCTTTAAGTCTTAAAGCTGGAGGAACGTTTTTAGAGGTGTATTCAGTTAATGAAAATAATATCAAGGAAAATGAATTATTTGCGCCTTCATTTACTGGCGTGTTCTCTTTGTCTTACAATTGGCAAAAGATTAATACTTCGGTGGATTGGAATGCAAAAGTAACCGGACCAATGTTCTTGCCCACTTTTCCTGCACCTTTTGAGAGAGCAGAAATATCGCCTTGGTTTTCACAGCATCACCTTCAAGTTAAAAAGATCTTTAGTGATGAATTATCCGTTTATATAGGTGTGAAAAATGTATTCAATTATACGCAAGATTCACCTCTAGTAGATTGGAAAAACCCATTTGGCGACAATTTCGACACCTCTTATGCTTACGGTCCATTACAGAGCAGACGCCTTTTATTTGGTCTTAGTATAAAGCTCTAAATTTTCTTAGTTTTACCCTATGGATATAGAGTGGAGATTCAAGTCGTTTGAGGAGCTGACAAAAACGGAGTTACACCAGATGATGATTTTACGTCAGCAAGTGTTTGTGGTGGAGCAAGATTGTCCCTATCTAGATGCAGATGAAAAAGACCAAGATTCTCATCATCTCTTGGGGTATGTTGAGGAGTCATTAGTGGCCTATTTACGTTTGGTTCAACCAGGAATAAGTTATCAGGAAATGTCTTTTGGTCGTATTGTCACTGCTCAGAACCAAAGGGGTACAGGCTTGGGAATTGCTTTGATGCAAGAAGGTGTTGAACAATCCATAAAACTATATGGCACATCTCGTAATCGTATTTCTGCTCAATCGCATTTACTGCCTTTTTATCAAAAATTCGGTTTTGAATCTACAGGTAAAGAATACTTAGAAGACGGCATTCCACATACAGAGATGATCAAGTTATTGTGATTTATATCATATTTTCTTAAAACTTTCTTTTGCAGTTTTACTTTCAGTTGTGATAACATCTTTAGTGAACAAATACAATGTTGCTGGACCTAGATACACTTCGCATCCGACTGTTCCGTATTGGGATGAATCAACCTTCAGTGTTGATGGCTATTTACGAATCTTAAAGACCACTTTTGAATCTAGCAAATCAGAAGGAGTCAGCTTATATATTCATTTGCCCTTTTGTGAGAGTCTGTGTACATTTTGCGCTTGTCACAAACACATTACTAAACGCCATCAAGTTGAAGAGGATTATATAGATGCCGTATTAAAAGAATGGACACTCTATGTAGATTTTTTAGAGGACAAACCTCATATTAAAGAAATACATTTGGGTGGCGGAACACCGACTTTTTTTTCTAGTGAAAATCTTAGCAAATTGTTTGATGGCATTTTTAAAATATCAGTTATAACCGCAAATCACGAATTGAGTTTTGAAGCCCATCCTAACCACACTTCTAAAGAACAATTACAAGCCTTATTTGACTTAGGTTTTAGAAGGTTGAGTTTTGGTATTCAAGATTATGGTGAAAAAGTGCAAAAAGCCATTAATCGTATACAATCGTTTGAGCAAGTAAAAGCTGTGACAGAATGGTCAAGAGAGATAGGTTACACCTCAGTTAGTCACGACCTCATTTTTGGATTGCCATTTCAAACACTAGAAAATATAAAAGATAATATTACTAAAACAGCAGACCTTTTGCCCGATAGAATATCTTTATATAGTTATGCTCACGTTCCTTGGGTTAAAGGCGTAGCTCAGAGAGGGTTTGATGAAAAAGACTTGCCCAAACCAAAGCAAAAAAGGGAGATGTATGAAGCTGCAAAATCGGCATTTTCAGACTTGGGATATGATGAGATTGGCATGGATCATTTTGCCCTAAAAACAGATAGTTTGTATAAGTCAGCCAAGAGTAAGTCATTACACAGAAATTTTATGGGATATACAACCAACAAAACCCCATTAATGATAGGTTTAGGAATGTCATCAATTAGTGATAGTTGGGGTGGTTTTTCTCAAAATATTAAAACCGTTAAATCCTACCAAGAATGTGTTCAGACTGGTCAGTTTCCATTATTTAGAGGTCATATCTTGAGTAAAGAAGATAAAGTTATTAGAAAGCACATTCTAAATCTGATGTGTCATTTCGAAACCTCTTGGCAAAGTGAAACCTTGCGTTTTGAAGGATTAGAAGTTACTTTGGAAAGACTACAAGAAATGGAAAAGGATGAATTAATTCAAATAAACGATAGTAGTCTGATTGTTTTAGAGAATGGAATACCTTTTGTGAGAAACGTATGTATGGCTTTTGATCAACATTTGATGAAAAATCAGCCGACAAAATCGGTTTTTTCAATGACCATTTAGTTGAGGTAAACAGCTTCTTTCTTTACTAATTCTACAGTAACGTGTTCTTGTAAAGTTGTCGCTAAACATAGTCCAACAACATCTGCTTTGATAGGGTATGTCTTGTAGTTTCGGTCAATAAGAATAGCCGTCATTAACTTTTTAATAGGTTGATTCAGAAAATATTGAGAACCATACATGAGTGTTTTTCCAGATTTTAAAACATCATCTACCAACACGACAACTTTATTATCTAAATCGCTATGTGCACTGACTTGTACAGGCGCTGATAATGGCTTTTTTTTATCGAGTTTAACTTCTATGACTTCTACTAATATTTTGGAAATTTTTGCTAGGTGCTTACCTAAGCGTTGAGAAAGCATTGCTCCTTGAGGGCTTATACCTGCAATGACAATTTCCTTTTCTAGATGGTTTTTTTCATAAATCTCCCAAGCCATACGACACAGTTTCTGCTCCATCTGTTGGGCATTTAGTACTAAAGTTGTTGATGAATTCATTTCCATAGGGCTAAGTTAAGCAATCTTGTTTTTAAAAGAAATAAATAATTCTCTTCCTTTTCTTGCTTCAATAGAATTTGTTGCCGTTTTCATTTGTTGAATATGGTAATGTGTAGAAAAAAGCGCTTCATATTCTTCTTTTGTTCCACCAAAAGGAGGGTGGTCGTTTCCAAATTCTTCAGCGAATAAGAGACCAATTATTTTGCCATTTTTCTTGAGTAATTTTGAACTGTGACTGACATAGTCTTTTCTCAACTTAGGGTCTATAGCACAAAAGAAGGTTTGTTCAATGATGAGGTCGTATTGTCCGGTATGCTCAAAGAAATCACCTTCTATCAACTGACTTTTTGAAAAGCTATCCACTCGTTTAGAAAAGTCCGCTAATGCTATAGGTGATAGATCAATAATAGTTACGTTTTTAAAGCCCTTTAGGTGTAAGTATTCTGCCTCATAGGCTCTGCCGCAACCGGGAATTAGTATAGCTAAATCCTTGTTTTCTATGCTGTCAATAAATGTTTTTAGGGGGGTAGAGGTGTAACCAATATCCCAAGCTGTTTGTTCGGTTTTATAGCGGTTATTCCAAAATTCTTTATCTAGCATCTATCGTTTTTCTAATAAGACCACATTTTCTACATGGAAAGTCTGCGGGAACATATCAACAGGCTGTACTTTGCTCACTTTATAATGTTCATTCATTAGTGCCAAATCCCTAGCTTGAGTAGCTGGATTACAACTAACATAAACGATACGTTTGGGGTTCACGTCTAATAGCTGACCAACTACTTTTTTGTGCATACCATCTCTTGGTGGGTCGGTAATAATTACGTCAGGCTGACCGTTTTTGCGAATAAAATCTTCGGTAAATATTTCTTTCATATCGCCGACATAAAACTTGCAGTTATCGATGCCGTTATTTCTGGCATTTTCTTTGGCAGCTTCAATGGCCTCTGGAACGGATTCTACTCCGATTACTTTCAATGCTTTTTTGCCAACAAATTGAGCAATTGTGCCTGTTCCTGTGTACAAATCGTAAACAATATCGTCTTTTTCTATTTGGGCAAAATCCCTAGCAATTTTATATAATTCATATGCCTGTTTGGAGTTGGTCTGGTAAAACGATTTTGGTCCAATCTTAAATTTTAATCCTTCCATCTCTTCATAAATACAATCTTGGCCATGATAGGTGATTATATCTAAATCGAATATAGTTTCATTGCCCTTACTGTTAATGGTATAAAGCAAAGATGTGATTTCAGGAAATTGTTCTTTGATATGATCGAGTAAGCCCTCTCTATTTTTCTCATCTTCGTAGAAGAATTGAAATAAAGCCATTATCTCTCCTGTGCTACTCATTCGAATGGTAAGCGCTCTTAGAAAGCCCTCTTTTTCGGCAATATCAAAAAAGTCCAATTCGTGTTCAATAGCATAATCTCTAGCGGCTTTACGTATAGCATTGGAAGGTTCTGCTTGTAAGTGGCATTCGTTAAGGTTAATAACCTTGTCCCAAAACCCTGCTACTCTAAAACCAGCACCATTACGGTCAGTTATTTCATGTCCTTCTGCACTTTCTTCTTCGGTTATCCAACGCCTGTTGGTAAAGGCGAAATCCATTTTGTTACGGTAGCGAAATTCATTTTCGCAACCTAAAATAGGATTAACTTCGGGTAATTCTATCCCACCTAGTCGGCTAAGCGAATCGATTACTTCTTTTTGTTTGAATTCGAGCTGATGCTCGTAACCCATAAATTGCCATTTGCAACCTCCACAAAGTCCAAAATGTTCACATTTGGCCTCTCTTCTTCTTTCGGAATAAGAATGAAATTTGACAGGTCTGCCTTCTAAAAAAGAACGTCTTTTTTTATGTACCAACACATCGCATACATCGCCAGGTACAGCTCCTTCTACAAAAAGAACGAGTCCGTTTTCTAGTCGAGTAACGGCCTTTCCTTTGGCTCCTGCATCTGATACATGTACATTTTCTAAAAGTATCTTTTTCCTCTTTCTTCCCATGTCGCAAATATAGAATTTTAAGGGCTGTATTATGAGTTAAAAATCATTGATTTTTCTAACTTTGCTTTTTAAAAATTACTCACTATGTACTCATCACAAGAACTTATTGAAATAGAAGAAAAATTTGGTGCTCATAACTATCACCCTCTGCCTGTTGTTTTGTCAAAAGGTGATGGAGTGCATGTTTGGGACGTTGAAGGAAAGCAATATTTTGATTTTCTTTCTGCTTATTCAGCTGTTAATCAGGGGCATTGTCACCCTAAAATCATTAAAGCACTAACAGATCAAGCTGCTACACTAACGCTTACGTCTAGAGCTTTTCATAACGATATACTGGGGCAATACGAAAAATTCATCACTGACCTATTTGGTTACGATAAGGTATTGCCAATGAATACGGGTGTTGAAGGTGGAGAAACGGCTAATAAATTAGCTCGTAAGTGGGGTTATATGAAGAAAGGAATTGCTGAAAATAAAGCCCGTATCATTTTTGCAAAAGGCAATTTTTGGGGACGTACTTTAGCTGCTATCTCTAGTTCTGATGATCCTACTTCATACACCGGTTTTGGACCTTTTATGCCAGGGTATGATTTAATCCCTTACAATAACTTAGAAGCATTAGAAACAGAATTGAAAGACCCTAACGTCTGTGCTTTTATGGTAGAACCTATTCAAGGTGAAGCAGGTGTTGTAGTACCTGACGAAGGTTACCTTGCAGGTGTTCGTAAATTATGTAGTAAGTACAACGTTTTATTCATTGCAGATGAAGTACAGACGGGTATTGCTCGTACAGGAAAAATGTTAGCTTGTGATTTTGAAGATGCCAGACCAGATATTTTAATCCTTGGTAAAGCCCTTTCTGGTGGTGTGTTGCCTGTTTCTGCAGTCTTAGCAGATGATGACGTTATGTTATGCATTAAAGCCGGTGAACACGGTTCTACATTTGGTGGAAACCCTTTAGCATGTAAAGTTGCTCAAGCAGCATTAGAGGTTGTTCTTGACGAAAAATTAGCAGAAAATGCAGAGGTATTAGGTGAAGTTTTTAGAACTGAGTTAAGAAATAGAATTGGTGGACTTAACATTGTTTCTTTAGTAAGAGGTAAAGGGCTTTTAAATGCTATTGTTATCAACGATACAGAAGATAGTTCAACCGCTTGGGATATGTGTATGGCTCTTAGAGATAATGGGCTTTTAGCTAAGCCTACTCATGGGAATATCATTCGTTTTGCTCCTCCTTTGGTTATTAGCAAAGAGCAATTGTTAGAGTGTATAGACATCATTGAAAGTACTTTGAAGACGTTTGAAAAATAAATTTTGTAAATTTACTGAGTGAAGAAAATAGTTAGACATACCATTAGTATCATCATTTGCACCTTTATGTTGGTGGGTGTTATTGGTATTCCAGTTATTTTTAGTCATACTCACAATCCAGAATATAGTATAGAACAATTAGAGGAGGAAACGCCAGTTTGTGAATCTGCAACCCTTTGCTGTGGTACAGAAGAAAAACCACAGGAAAGTCTAACAAAAAATAACTGCAATTGCAGTTTGTTAGCTTCTTGCTGCTGTTGTTTTTTTGATGTTCGTTTAGTGTCATTTACATTTGATGCACCTACTTACAGCTCACTTGTTTCGCCATCTTTTGTTCAAGCCTATGAGTATGATTTGGGGCAAATACAAATGGTGTTTTATTCCTCACGATTGCAATTTTATCTAGATTTGCCTCCGCCAAAACCTTATTCCCAAAACCTATCACTTTTCCAAGTATTCCGAATTTGATTATCGACAGAATCTCATAGCCTTAACATTTAAGATTAAATACTAACGTCAATAATTAAATTATGAAATATATATTTTTAATGGCCTTTCAATTGAGTGCTTTGTTTATTTATGCACAGGGGCAGATAAAAGGAAAAATAAACGATCAAAATGGATTACCTCTTATAGGAGCTAACATAGTTGTAGAAAACACTACAATAGGGACAACTTCTGATGTAAACGGTAAGTTTAAACTAGAATTCGATAAATTGCCAGTTAATATTAAGGTAACTTATATTGGTTTTCAACCAAAAACTATTGAGGTAAAGAATCAATCTTTTCTAACGGTATCACTTAGCGAGTCGGTAGAAATAGATGAAGTTAAAGTTGAAGCTACAATAAGCACTACCGAATTATCTATGGTTAACCCCTTGCAAGTGCAAAAAATTTCGAGCAAAGAATTGCAAAAAGCAGCATGTTGTAATCTGTCAGAAAGCTTTGAAACCAACGTAACTGTAGATGTAACTTTTTCTGATGCCGTATCAGGAGCTAAACAAATACAAATGTTAGGTCTAGATGGTGTATATACCCAAATCACTCAAGAAAATGTTCCTCTTATTAGAGGGCTTTCTTCATCTTATGGTTTGTCCTATGTGCCCGGAACGTGGATAGAGTCTATCCAAGTAATTAAAGGAGCGGGTTCTGTTATCAATGGTTTTGAGTCCTTTACAGGGCAAATTAATTTGGAATATTTCAAGCCTGAAAATGCCGATAAAATGTATTGGAATTTTTATACCAATTCAGAGAGCAAGTTTGAAAACAACTTGCAATTCGCTAAGAAAACAGGCAAATGGCAAAGTAATTTGTTTACTAGTATCAATTATCACGATAAAGAAATTGATGAAGATAAAAATGGCTTTTTAGATATGCCTCATATGAAGTCTTTCAACATACTCAATAGGTGGGTAAGGGAGGATGAAAGACATCGGTTTAATTTTACTGGGCGATTTTTAACTGAAAACAGAGAAGGTGGGCAATTAGATAATGTTATCAACCCTTACAAAGTTGTTATTGATAACACTTTAATGGAGTTTAGTTCCAAGACAGGATTTAAGATGCCAGATACTCCAAATAAAAGCTTTGGTGTTCAAACGGCTTTTAGAAGACACCAACAAGATATTCAGTTTGGACTAACAGACTATAATGGTTTGCAAGAAAGTGCCTACATCAATTTAATACGTCAAACTTACCTCAAACACAATCATCATGTCTTAAAGTATGGTATGAGCTCCTATGCCGATAGATATCAAGAGAGTTATCAGGATAAAACCTTTGATAGAACGGACTTGACTACGGGTTTGTTTTCAGAGTATAGCTATACTTCCCCTAATCAAACGGTTTTGGTTGCTGGTTTTCGTGTCGATTATCATAATGAACAAGGCTTAAACTATACACCTAGGCTAAATTTTAAAATTAACCCTACAGAACAAACGGTGGTTAGGTTGTCAGCAGGACGAGCAATGCGAATTGCAAACCCTATTGCTGAAAACACCAATTATTTTGCTTCATCTAGAACCTTTGAGATAGAAGACGATTTAGATGTGGAGTTAGCCTTAAATTATGGTGTGAATGTGACCCATTGTTTCAAATTGTTTGATAGAGAAGCGACTTTTAATGCTGATGCTTATAGAACCCAATTTGAAAATCAAGTGGTGGTAGATGTAGAAGATCCTTCGAAATTACGTTTTTATAACCTAGACGGTGAATCTTATTCTAATAGTTTTCAGTTTGACTTAAATTACGAGTTATTTGAACGCTTTGACATTAAGTTGGCATACAAGATTAACGAGGTTTATTCCACTTTCGTCGGTATGAAAAAGTTGTCTCCATTAGTACCTAAAGAGCGTGCCTTGGTTAATTTGGCATATGCTACTGACCACCTTAACAAATGGATGTTCGATTTAACTTGGAATTACATTGGTGAGAGTCGAATTCCTCAACACCAATTGATAGATAAAACGACTTCAGATCCATTCTATGTTATCAATAGTCAAGTGACTAAAAAGTTCAAAAACTTTGACGTTTATCTTGGCGGCGAAAACTTATTGAGCTACAGACAGGAAAATCCTATATTGGGAAGCAATGATCCATATGGTGGTGACTTTGATGCTTCTTTAATTTGGGCACCTGTTATGGGACGTTTGATTTATACTGGAATACGCCTAAAAATTAACTAATGAAATTAGGATAATGTTAGCTAAAAATATTTTCTAGATGTTGTTTGCTAAAATAATGATGGGAGTTGTTGCTATTGGCTTACTCATTGCTCTTTTACTTTTTTTGGAAAAAATCGATAAAAGAAGATGATTTGACGTGCTCTTTTGCGCTAAAAATACTTGCGTTGAGCTCAAAGCCAATAAGCATAACAATAGCATTAAAGTACATCCATAGTAGAATAACAATTAGCGTTCCTATTGAGCCATAGAGTTTGTTGTACTGGCCAAAATGGTCTATGTATAGTCCAAAGCCCATTGAGGTAATGATGATAAATACGGTTGCTAATATAGAGCCCGGAGATATCAAGCTCCAATGTGTCTTTTTAGTAGGGCCGTATTGAAACAAAATCGATAAGCCACCAAATAGGAAAGCCAATAGTATTATCCATTTTCCGATTAGCATAAGGGTTATTGAGCTTTGTTTGAGTATGCCCAAATCCACAAAGTAATTACTAGCAAACTGTGTGAATACGATAAGAGCAACAGCAACAATAAGCATCAGTGATAGCATTAGCGTAAGTCCTAGAGCTATTAGTCGTTGTTTCCACATACCTCTACTCTCGGAAATGTGATAGGAACTATTAAAAGCCTCCATCAATGAGTTTATGCTATTGGTAGAAAAATACAAGGCCATCAAAAAACCAAATGATAGTAAACCACCTCTAGGATGATTGATTATATCGGTAATAGTTTTAAATGCCGATTCGTTAGTGCTTGGTGGCAACACCTCGCCCAAAAGACCTAATAGAATTTCTTGAAAATTATCGACAGGAATGTAGGGGATTAGCGTAAAGAAGAAAATAAGAGCAGGAAACAAAGCCAAGAAAAAATTAAATGCAATAGAGGAGGCTCTAGTTGTGATAGCTCCTTTTTCTAGGCCTTCAATAAAAAAATGAGCCACATCGTAGAGGTTCATACCACTAAAGCCAGGAAGAACAAGGTGTTTGCTCCAATCAACCAGAAATGACAGACGTTCTTTGAGTTTCATTTAAATAGCTTTCAGGCTTAAATCTAAGCTGTTGACAGAATGTGTTAATGCGCCCACAGAGATAAAATCTACTCCACTCAAGGCGTGTTCTCTGATAGTTTCTTCAGTTATGCCTCCAGATGCTTCTGTTTCGTATTTGCTATTGATGCGTTCTACTGCTGTTCGTGTATCGGCATAGCTGAAGTTATCCAACATAATACGTTGTATGTTACCTGCTTTTAGTATTTCATCCACTTCTTGCAAGTTTCGAGCTTCTACTTCAATAGGAATATTTATTCCTTTGTTCTTTTGATAGTTATTGGCTTTCTCAATGGCAGCAGCTATTCCCCCAGCAAAATCGATATGATTGTCTTTTATCATCATCATATCGTAGAGACCAAAACGGTGATTGACTCCACCACCAATTTTTACGGCCCATTTTTCCAACAAACGAATGCCTGGTGTAGTTTTTCGAGTATCTAGCACCTTAGCTTGTGTGCCTTGCAATAATTGTACTATATGACGTGTTTTTGTAGCAATTCCACTCATGTGTTGCATACAATTTAGGACGAGTCTTTCGGCAGTTAGAATAGAAGAGGATGGGCCTTCTACTATAAAAGCCACATTGCCGATTGCCATACTTTCTCCATCTTTCATCAGTGGAAAAAACTGAATATCTGGATTAACTTTTTCAAAAATAGCTTGGGCTACTTCCATACCAGCAAGTACACCATTCTCTTTAACTAATAGTTGAGCTTTACCAATGGCTGTATTTGGAATACAGGCTAGGGAAGTGTGGTCGCCCTCTCTAATATCTTCATTTAGAGCGAATTCTATGAAGGTATTTAATTCTTCTTTCATACCTGTGTTTTTCTATCCAACAAAATGACTAATATTGTGGCAAATTACAAAACTTTTTTGGTGAAAATAGTAGTATTAGCAATTGGAAAGACCGATGAAAGTTGGATACAAGAGGGAATAGATAAGTATTCTAAGCGATTGAAACATTATATTTCTTTTGAATTTCAGATTATTCCGGATTTAAAAAATCGTAAGAACTTATCAGAAAGTCAGCAAAAAGAACAGGAGGGGAGACTGATATTAAAACAAGTACAGAATACCGATTTACTCATTTTGTTGGACGAAAAAGGCAAGGAGTTTCATTCTAAAGGCTTTTCGGATTTTTTACAACAAAAGATGAATGCAGGTATCAAACGTTTGGTATTTGTTATTGGTGGACCTTATGGTTTTAGTGCTGAGGTCTATGCTCAAGCCACTTCTAAGATAGCTCTTTCCAAGATGACTTTTTCACATCAGATGATACGCCCATTCTTTGCCGAACAAATTTACCGAGCCTTTAGTATTCTTAATAACGAACCCTATCACCATCAATAAAATGAAATTAGTATTTGCTACCAATAACCCCAATAAACTAGCTGAAATACGTATGCTTGTGCCTTCTAGTATAGAGATATTGAGTTTACAAGATATCAATTGTAAGGAAGAGCTGCCTGAAACCTCGGATACTTTGGAAGACAATGCTGCCCAAAAAGCCTTTTATGTCTTTGACAATTACGGCTACAACTGTTTTGCTGACGATACTGGACTAGAAATAGAGGCTTTGGACGGTCGACCAGGTGTATATTCGGCACGTTATGCTGGAGAAGATTGTATTGCCGAAGATAATATGCAAAAAGTATTGTCAGAGATGAAAGACCAAGACAACAGAGATGCTTGTTTTAGAACTATTATCTCATTAGTGATAGACGGCAAAGAATTTCAATTTGAAGGCGAGGTGGAGGGGCAAATAATACCTGAAAAATGGGGCGATAAAGGTTTTGGTTATGACCCTATATTTTTACCAGACGGGTATGAGGAAAGCTTTGCCCAAATGTCTATCCAACAAAAAAATGAGATCAGTCACCGAGGCTTAGCAGTGCAAGAACTTATTGTTTTCTTAAAAAAGAAGATTTAAAAAAAAACAGAATTTTTATATTTGTGAAAACTAAATTTATCCACATGAAAACAACTTATTTTTTAGCATTACTATTAGTTTTTGCCTCTTGTCAATCTAAAATCTCAATGAAAGAATATCCTAAGACTGAAAAAAAAGAAGTTATTGATACCTACTTTGGTGTTGAGGTAGTAGACAATTACCGTTGGTTAGAAGATGATAGGAGTGAAGAAACAGCCCAATGGGTAAAACAACAAAATACAGTAACCTTTGATTTTCTTAATCAAATTCCTATTAGGGCAGAGTTGAAAAACAGATTAGAGAAAGTATGGAACTATGAAAAGCTGTCTGCACCATTCAAAAGAGGTGATTACACTTATTTTTATAAAAATGACGGTTTACAGAATCAATACGTTATTTATAGAGAAAAGGGTGATGAGCAAGAAATCTTTTTAGATCCAAACTCTTTTTCTGATGATGGTACAGTTTCTTTAAGTTCATTGAGTTTTTCCCCAGACGGTAGCTTGGCAGCCTATTCTATTTCTGAAGGTGGTAGCGATTGGCGAAGTGTAATCGTTATTGATGCGCTAACTAAAGAAATCATCGAAGATACTTTAGTTGACATCAAATTTAGTGGTGTGAGTTGGAAAGGTAATGAAGGTTTTTATTATTCGAGTTACGACAAGCCTAAGGGAAGTGAGCTATCGGCTAAGACCGACCAACACAAGTTGTATTATCATAAACTAGGTACGAGCCAAAAAGACGATATAGTGGTCTTTGGTGCTAATGAAAAACACCGTTACGTTTGGGGTGGGGTTAGTGACGATGGACGTTTTTTAACTATTTCGGCATCCATGTCAACTAGCGGAAACAAGCTATTCATAAAAGATTTGAATCAAGAGAATTCGCCTATTATAAACATGGTCAATGATTACGATAGCGATAGCTATGTTTTGCACAACGAGGGCGATTTACTCTATATTGTTACCAACAGAAATGCTCCTAATAAGAAAGTAGTAACTGCATCATTCCAAAACCCCCAAGTGGAGTATTGGCAAGAATTTATTGCAGAAACAGAACAAGTTTTGAGTCCTAGTTATGGTGGCGGTTATTTCTTTGCACATTATATGATTGATGCTATTTCTAAAGTTTATCAGTTTGATACTGAGGGTCAGAATTTGGGTGAGCTTCAATTGCCGGGTGTTGGTAGTAGTCGTGGATTTTCATCAAAAAAAGAAGAGAAAACGCTGTATTATAGTTTTACCAATTACCATTCGCCGGGTGTTATTTATAAGTACGATGTGGATAGTAGAGAGTCGGAGCTGTATTGGCAGCCTAGTATAGATTTTAATTCCTCGGACTTTGTGTCCAAACAAGTGTTTTATACTTCCAAAGACGGTACTCAGATACCCATGATTATTACGCATAAAAAAGGACTAGACTACGATGGTAATAATCCGACTATTCTGTACGGGTATGGAGGTTTTAATGTCAGTTTAACGCCAAGTTTTAGCATTAGTAAAGCCGTATGGTTAGAACAAGGAGGAGTGTATGCAGTAGCTAATCTGCGTGGTGGTGGAGAATACGGCAAAGAATGGCATATAGCAGGTACACAAATGCAAAAGCAAAATGTATTTGACGATTTTATAGCGGCTGCAGAATACCTTATCCATAATAAGTTCACTTCATCCGATTATTTAGCTATTGATGGTCGTTCTAATGGTGGCCTTCTTGTAGGTGCAACTATGACACAACGACCAGATTTGATGAAAGTAGCTTTACCAGCGGTGGGTGTTTTGGATATGTTGCGTTATCATACCTTTACGGCAGGAGCAGGTTGGGCTTATGATTATGGGACATCCGATGATTCTAAAGAAATGTTTGAGTATTTGAAAGGCTATTCGCCTGTGCATAATGTAAAGCAGGGGGTAAGCTATCCAGCCACTATGGTACTGACTGCTGACCACGATGATAGGGTAGTACCGGCACATTCTTTTAAGTTTATAGCTGAATTGCAAGACAAACACCAAGGTCATAATCCAGTATTGATACGCATAGAAACCAATTCAGGACATGGCGCAGGAACACCTATTTCTAAGCAAATAGAAGAAACGGCAGACATTATAGCATTTACCCTATACAATATGGGAGTAGATGAGTTTAAGGAGTAGAAAGTAAGTAGTACAAACTGTTTTCGCCAAAGAAGTCTAAATGTTATTAAATATAATGGGAATATTTAGCTAGAAATTTTTTAAAAAGTATTTCTCTTATTTAATAAAAGATAAGAAAAAAGAAAAGACAGATAAAGTAGGTGGTGCATCTGGTCTTAAAGTCCAGGACGCCTTGCTTTAACTGTCTTTAAGGTTTTAAATATACAAAATATGACTGACTTCAGCAAATTCTTGCGTTTTCGTCATTTCATTATTCATCTTTATTTTTTTTCTTCTTTTTTCTCATAGTATCGTGCTAATAGAGCCATAGCAGATAGCAGTACCATAAAACAAAAAGTTAAAGAGGAATGTCCAGATGTTAAAATCCCTTTCTTTATGGTAGTAAAATAAAGCCATTATCCCGGAGAAAATAATTCCTGAAACTAGCCCTGATTTTAGTGAAGACTTGCTTTCTTTTTTCATAGTGAAGTAGATTTAAGTCCTATAAAGGTATGAAAAACTTTAAAGCGAATGTTTATAAAAGGCTTTAGACGATGCTTTTTATAAGTCGTAGTTTGTGGGTGTGTTTGCGTTCTTCGGCATTGAATATACCCTGTTGGTCGAGTCGGTCTATGCGCACTTTTCCAGAGGCGTGTATGATGAAATTGTTTTCTAAGATGATACCCACATGAATAATTTTACCTTCATTGTTGTCGAAAAAGGCTAAGTCTCCAGCTTCTGATTCTTCTATAAAACTTAGTGTAGTTCCTATCTCAGCTTGTTGGTAAGCATCTCTAGGAATTTCTTTTCCATGCAGACGATAAATCATCTGTGTAAAACCCGAGCAGTCAATACCAAAAGGTGTTCTTCCACCCCACAAGTAGGGAGTGTTGAGGTATAACATAGCGTTATCTACCATCATCTTTTTATCGTGGTATCCAGAAGTGCTATCGCCTTGGTGGGTGTAGGTTTTATCCTTGATTTGAAATTGATGGTCTTTGTAAAAGGGTAGTGAGCTACCTAGCGGTACGGTTTGGTGAGTGTCTTGCACCACCATGTCTAGCAATTCGGTGGTAAGTGTGGGGTCGTGGCGTTCGAGTTCTTCGTAGGTGTTTTTCTCAATCTCTGACCATTGTTTGTTGCAAATCCAACCTTCGTACTTGTCGTGTGCCAAACGTATTTTACTCCATTTTACTCTAGCTTCCAGCACCTTAAAATGTTCACCAAATAGAATTTGATTGACCATCTCTGCTTTGTCCGATGCCTCTGCACGTATAGGGACTATTGCTAATTCTGAAATTCCGTATTTCATCCAAGACAAAAGTAAAAAAAAAGCCCACTTATGAAAGTGAGCTTTTACGATTAATTCTTTAAAGCTTAAATCATCTCTACGACCATAGCAGATGCACCACCACCACCGTTGCAGATTCCTGCTGCTCCGATTTTAGCATTGTTTTGCTTTAGTACGTGCAATAGGGTAACGATGATTCTCGCTCCTGAACAACCCAGAGGGTGACCTAAGGATACAGCACCACCATTAACATTTACTTTAGAAGCGTCTAAGCCTAGCTTTTCTATGTTAGCTAACCCTACTACCGAAAAGGCTTCGTTCAATTCAAAGTAATCCACATCGCTAGTTGCTATATTAGCTTTTTCCAAAGCAATAGGCAGAGCCTTAGCTGGTGCAGTGGTAAACCACTCTGGTTGGTGAGCGGCATCGGCATAACTGCGTATCTTAGCAATAGGCTTAAGTCCTAATTCGACGGCTTTGTCAGCACTCATCAATACAAGGGCAGCAGCTCCGTCATTAAGGGTAGAGGCATTAGCAGCGGTTACGGTTCCTTCCTTATCAAATACAGGGCGAAGAGCAGGAATTTTTTCCATCTTCACGTTTTTGTATTCCTCATCTTCAGAAACGATTAGGTCATCACCACGTCTTTGTGGGACAGCCACTGACACCACTTCATCCTTGAATTTACCATTTTGCCAAGCGGCAGTACTCCTGTTGTATGATTCTATTGCAAAAGCATCTTGTTGTTCTCTGCTAAAGTTCATCTCTTTGGCACATAATTCAGCACAGTTACCCATATGTACTTTATTGTACACATCCGTTAGTCCGTCTTTTACTAAGCCGTCTACTAACTTCATATCGCCCAACTTCTGACCGTTTCTTCCTTTAGCAAAATAATGGGGTACGCTAGACATATTTTCCATACCACCAGCTACCACCACATCGTTATCCCCAGACATAATACTTTGAGCGGCTAACATAATGGACTTCATACCAGAAGAACAGACTTTGTTAATGGTTGTGCAAGGTACTTCTTGAGTCAAACCAGCAGCTAAGGCGGCTTGTCGTGCTGGGGCTTGTCCTAAGTTGGCTTGAAGGACATTACCCATATATACCTCGTCCACTTTATCGGCTGATAAACGGACTTTTTCTAATGCACCTTTGATAGCTACACCACCAAGGTGGGTAGCAGATACGCTTGAAAATACACCGCCAAAACTTCCGATAGGAGTACGAACGGCGGATACTATTACTACATCTTTCATATTATTTTTTGGTTTGGATACTATGCTGCGAAGTTAAATAAAATGGACAAGTAAAGGGGGTTTGTAAACTTGTTATTTATTGGTATTTTAGTCGGCGATATGCGATTAAACTTCCCTTCTGAAATAAGGAATAATTATTACAAAATTCAAAAAGTTGTTCTTTTCCTGTTGGCAACAATCCTTATTGTTTGGATGTTCCCCAACAAAGCATCATTTAAGTTTGAGTTTCAAAAGGGCAAACCTTGGCTACACGAAACACTAATTGCGCCCTATGATTTTCCTGTATATAAGTCTAGTGAGCAATTAGTCGACGAGCAAGATCAATTACGCAATAACCTAAAACTCACATTTGTATTAGATGAATCTGTCTATGATATCAAGGCAGAAGAATTTATCTCTAATTTTGAGCAAAAATGGGCTACTGACAAAAAGGTTACTAAAGATGCTCGTTTTACATTTTTTAACCTCAATAAGAAGAAGAATAAAAAAACCAAAAAAGAAAAATTAGCTAATTATGGCTTAAAGGTTCTCCAAAATCTATACGCTACTGGGATTATTCAGATGGTTGACGATATTGAATTTAAAGATAGCGACTATGAGATTATCGTCATGAAACAAAATGTCGGTGAAGTACTTCGCTTAGGAGATTTATTCACCATAGAATCGGCATCCAAAAAAGCCTACGATTTAAAAAATATTTCTGAAGAAGAATCGAATTTTCTATCACCATTGATATTAGAAATGCTCAAGCAAAATGTTTTCTATGATGAAGACGCTACCAATAAAATGCTTGAGAGTGAGCTTAACGCTATTTCTAAAGGTTTAGGTATGGTACAGCGTGGTGAGGTTATTATTTCACAAGGGGAATTGGTGACAGAAAGCAACTTTCAAGAATTAGAATCTTATCGTCAGCGATATGAAGGAGAGAATTGGCAAGAAAGCTCAGAGAATTGGCTAAGTTTTGGTCAGTCGCTTCTGGTATTGGTCGCTTTTTTAATCTTGTTTTTATTTCTCAAACAATTCAGAATTGAGGTGTTTAATGATAATAAAAAGGTGACTTTTATCTTGACACTTATTACTTTAATGGTGTTTATGGCTTCCATGTCGCTAACGGCTAGTAATAAGCTAATTTTTCTCATGCCCTTTTGCTTATTACCAATTATTATAAAAGCCTTTTTTGACACACGTTTAGCCCTATTTACTCACTTAATAGCGGTTATCATAATTGGTTTTATTGTTCCTAATAGCTTTGAGTTTATTTATCTGCAACTGATGGCAGGTATTGTATCTATTTTGTCTGTTTTGCAGATGTATAAAAGGGCGCAATTGTTTGTGTCTGCAGCCAAGATAATAGCCATTTATTTCGTGGCTTATTTTGCGATGGCTCTTACTCAAGAGGGTAGCCTAGACAATATTGAGTGGATGAACTTTGTATGGTTTGCAGCTAATGGTGCTCTGACGCTTTTTGCTTATCCGTTGATTTTTGCTTTCGAGAAAACCTTTTCTCTCGTTTCCGATGTTTCATTATTGGAGCTTTCAGACACCAATAGTCCTTTGCTTAGAGAATTGGCACAAGTAGCACCTGGCACATTCCAACACTCTATACAAGTAGCTAATCTTGCTGAAGAAGGTATTTTAGAAATAGGAGGTAATGCCTTATTGGTAAGGGCAGGAGCATTGTACCATGATATCGGTAAAATGAAAAACCCTCAGTTTTTTATAGAAAATCAAATCTCTGGCATTAACCCTCACGATGATTTGAGCTTTGAAGAAAGTGCTGGTGTGATTATTAATCACGTCAAAAATGGTATCAGTATTGCTAAAGAAAACAATTTGCCTGACGAACTTATTGACTTTATCAGAACCCATCACGGAACTACTATGGTGGGTTATTTTTATAAGCAATATGTAGCGAGTTTCCCTGATGAAATCGAGGCGGCAGAGAAGTTTACCTATCCCGGTCCGAAGCCGTACTCTAAGGAAACAGCAGTCTTGATGATGGCAGATTCTGTAGAGGCAGCAGCACGAAGTTTGAAGTCGCCTACACTAGAAAATATAGATAAGTTAGTAGAGAGTATTATCAATACTCAAATTGACAACGAACAGTTTGTAAACGCTGATATTACTATGAAGTCTATTACTCAAATTAAGAAACTGTTCAAGAAGAAATTACAAAGTATTCACCACGTTAGAGTGGAGTATTGATTTAGTTAATCATTACTCGTTTAGCATCTACCTTTTTACCGTTTACAGATAATCGAATACTATAAATTCCACTATTCAAAGACGGCTTTTTCAATGGTATTTTATGCAATTGTTTATTGCAATTACCTTTAAAGAGTACGGTTGATTGTCGTCCCATAATATCACAAATATCGATAGTAACTTCTGCTTTTGTATTGTTGTAGAAGCTAATCTCAAAGTTTTCAACTATGGGATTAGGTGCAATGGCTTGTATCTTGCTAGAAATGTCATTTCTATTGAAGTCTGGAGTATTGACTGTTTGAGGTTCTACATTGAGGTAGATGTCAAAAACCCCATTAAGGTTAGAATTGTCATCGGTGCTTAAAGGTATAATCCTATCTACTGCTGAGGGGTCAGATGCCCATGGGTCAATATCTATTGTGGTATCCCCTTCGAAATACAATTGAGTAACAAACTCAGGATTATTTTTATATACCACTTTATAATGTATATGACTAGGTCTATAGTACGAACCGTTTAGGTACTTGCCCGGTTGAATACTTTCAAAAGCATAGTTGCCTGCTTCATCGGTGTAAATTTTACCTCTGTAATCAATATCTTCATAAGAACCATCGTTATTGGCTTGCCATACATCTATCAATGCATTAGATAAAGGCGTAACACAATCTTTAGCATAAACTGTCCCAGTGATGTATAAGCGTGGTACATCGGCCACGGCTGGAGCTATATTGCTGATGTTTGGCGCACCTTCTATAAAATAAGGGCCGAGTATATCGCTAGTACTGATACATTCCACCTCAGCAAATAGCTGTTTGAATGGTACAAAGGGCAGGATAGAGGCCGTTATGAATGATTTTAAGGCTTGTCTTCTTTTCATTATTTACTAGCGATTAGTGATATTTCAACATTAACATTTTTGGGTAATACACTGACTTGTACCGCTTCTCGAGCTGGCGGATTGTGATCAAAGTACTCTGCATATACTGAATTGATGTCTGCGTATTGATTCATATCTTTTAAAAAGATAGTGCACTTCAATACATGGGAAAAATTCATTTCAGCGGCTTCTAAAACAGCTTGTAGATTTTTCATTACCTGGTGGGTTTCATCGGTAATATTATTCGTAATTAAACTCCCGTTTTTAGGATTTATAGCAATTTGCCCTGAGGTATATAAGGTGTTGTTGGATAGTATAGCTTGACTATATGGACCTATAGTTTCAGGAGCATTTGGTGTATGTATCACTTTTTTCATTGTACTAAGATAGTATTTTTTACATTTGCCATAGTAGTAATGGACTTCATCGCTTTCGTAAGGAAGAGGAAAGTCCGGACACCATAGAGCAGCATAGCGGATAACATCCGTCCACCGTAAGGTGAGGACAAGTGCAGCAGAAAGCAAGTACAGTTCGGCTGTAGTGAAAACAGGTAAACTCTATGCGGTGCAATGCCACGTATACCGAGAACAGGGACTGCTCGTTCAATCTCGGGGGGTAGGCAGCTCAAGCTAGTTAGTAATAACTAGCGTAGATAAATGATGAGGCTCGAAAGAGAACAGAATCCGGCTTATGAATTACTACCTGCTGCCCCTCGTGGGCAGCTTTTTTTTATATAGTTTTGTTAGATGAAAAAATGGATTTGTGTTTTTTTTACGTTCCTCAATCTGCAACTTTCTGCTCAAGACGGTATTGTTAAGTCGGTGATGTTAGACTCTGTTATGGTTTCTGCAGTTAGTTCCGGTTTTAGTGTTGAGGATTTTGTTGACATGGTTAAGAGCGACACTAGTTTTTATCAAGGATTTAAAAACCTACGCTATTACGCTCATCAATACTCTAGTGAGTTGGAAATATATGATGTTAAAAACAATTCTATTGGTTTTTTATTTCGTCAAGGGAATTATGAAGTCAATAATAATAAGTTAGTGGTTAAGGTAGATTCATCTTATAATGATGGAAAGATTTATAACAGAAGAGGCAAATACCGACATTATACTCCCGAATTTTTTGATTATATCTTTTTTCCTGAAGACACTGTGGAAGTTAGTAAATACAGCTCTAAAGATAAGTCTACAGATGGTGAAAGTGCCAATGAAAGAAATGAAAGAGATGCTAAAGTCATCATTTTTAATCCTGGCTCTGTTGAAGTTGAGAAGTCGGGTAGTAAAAAAGAGAAGTTAGCGGTCTTTGATGAATCTATGCAGAAATATTATGATTATATCATTTCGAAGAAAACGTATAAAGATACTCTAGAGTGCTATGCGTTTGTGTGTCGTATGAAAAGCGATTTGACTGAAGACGATCAAGATGAAGTGCTTATCCGTGAGCTAGTATCTTACTTCGATAGAAATACATTCAATGTAGTCTATAGAAAATACGTTATGCAATACGATTATTGGCTTATAGAACTAAACGTTACAGTAGATGTAGAGATGGGTTATACCAAAGACAAGCTTATCCCTACTTATATCAATTATAGTGGATTTTGGGATATCCCATTCAGCAAACCAGAGGTTGCCGATTTCAAACTTTGGAATTCCGATTTTATAATTACCGATTAATATACTTTATTCTTGAGCAGCTAAAAAGCGTTCAGCATCTAGAGCAGCCATACAGCCTGTACCAGCAGAAGTAACTGCCTGACGATAAACGTGGTCGGCAACATCACCAGCAGCAAAAACCCCAGGTATCTTAGTTTTAGAAGTACCAGCTTCAACTATCAAATAGCCATTATCATCCATATCCAATTGCCCTTTGAAAAGATCGGTATTAGGCTTATGACCAATAGCAACAAAAAATCCAGTAGCAGGAATTACAGTTTCTTCTTGAGTTTGGTTGTTGAAGGCAGTTACACTTTCAACCCCTTTTTCACCATTGATGCTTTTGGTTTCATGATTGAAAAGAACAGTAATGTTATCAGTGTTGAATACTCTTTTTTGCATAGCTTTGGATGCTCTCATTTCATCTCTACGCACGAGCATAGTCACTTTAGTACATAACTTAGCTAAATAGGTCGCTTCTTCGGCTGCAGTATCACCAGCACCAACTACCACCACTTCTTGACCTTTATAGAAGAAGCCATCGCATACAGCACATGCCGAAACACCAAATCCGTTAAGGCGTTCTTCATCAGGAATACCTAACCATTTGGCAGATGCTCCAGTACTGATAATTACGGTTTGAGCCAATACATTTTTGTTGCCATCAATCTCTACTTTAAATGGTCTTTCAGAAAAATCAACTTTGGTAACCATTCCCCAACGTGTATCGGTATCGAAACGTTCGGCTTGGGCTTTAAAATCTTCCATCATTTTAGTGCCATCAACACCATTAGGGTAGCCAGGATAATTGTCAACCTCAGTAGTTGTTGTAAGTTGTCCGCCAGGCTGTAAACCTTGTATGACAACAGGTTTTAAATCTGCTCTTGCAGCGTAAATAGCTGCTGTATAACCAGCAGGTCCAGATCCAATAATTAAGACTTCAATATTTTCTAATTCTTCTGACATAAAAGTGTTGTTTTAAAATGGGAATTAATTCGGATTCAAATTTATAATATTTCTGTGATAATAGGATAATATCTTTCGATATATGTGGTATCTTCTTTAGCAATGACTTTGTAATAAATAGAGGCTTGTCCATAAAACACACCATAGCCATTAGTTACATTAGATTGTAGGTTTATAGGTTCGGCAAAGGGATTACCATTACTACTCGCTTGATAGTCTAATGAACGCCAAAATAGAAACGATTTATTATCGATTTGGCTTATTCTAACTAAAACGGTATCAGGATAGACATTTCTATCGTGTTCAGGCAAAGTTTGTCCTGCTTTGAAATAGCCTTGCTCATCTTGTTCGAATATTACTTCGTCAAAAGTTGCCGATAGCGTAGAGCTCAGATTTCCTCTTTGAAAATAGGTGTCGAAAGAAGTGCCATTAAGCCCTTCAAAATCATTTCTTACGAATCCCCATAATGCTTTAGCAAATAGTGGGTCACTTGTTTGTTTTACAGTAAATGTATTTGGCAAATTTCCATCAGGAGGGTTATCACCCCAAAAGACTTCTTTGGTATGTGCAAGGCGTTTGTGCTCTATCATAATGGTATTGCCAAGTGTATCGGGGTCGGAATAGTGAAACCAGATGTTACCTAAATTAGGTCGTGGTGCCATCTCATCAATTTCAAACCAAAGGCTGTCCATAAGGTGTTCGTTTGGAATGGTTGTTGTTGCAAATAATGAGTCTTGGTCAACGATAACCGAAATAGAAAAGCTTTTATTATATTCTGCTAGAGTAGAGTAGGGGGGTGGTAGAAAAATATCGAAAGGCCATTCTACATAAAACCCAGGAAACAAGACAGCAATAGAGTCCAGTGTAGCGTCTATCTCATCTATTCCGGTTAAAGGGATAGCATTAATATTGACGAGTTCAACCGTTTCGCCACTTTCGTTGCTCATAGTGATTGTTGCATTGTTAACAAATAGGTTATCGATTGTTTGGTCAGTTATTGCCGAAAAATAAGGCTCTGTTCTAGTAACGATAGCATAAGCAGGGTATCCTGGTTGAATAACCGATTGTACAACGATTTTACTTTCTGTGTTTCCTTGTGAAAAATCAACCTCCTGTTCAAATTCAAAAAACTTCTCGCAACCAGAGAAAAGGAGGGCGGTTAGAATTAGTATTGATGAAATGTATTTCATATTCATTAAAAGTTAAAATTCCATGCTATTGATGGTATGATTGGAAATATGGATATTTGTAACGCTTTAGGCTCTAAGCCACCATCTGTTAAGTTTCCTTCGCCTTCTAAATCAAAATATATAAAGTATGGGTTTGCTCTATTGTAGAGGTTGTAAATAGAGAAATTCCATGAGGAGTTAAAGCGTTTTTTTGCTTTGTTTTTGGTGTAGGTTGCCGACAAATCCATTCGATGATAAGCAGGCATTCTGTAACTGTTTCTATCAGCATATTCGGTGAAAACTTCGCCATCGAGAACATAGCGGTCAAGAGCTGGAGTAAGGGTGTTTCCTGTGGCATAAACAAATACTGCTGAAATTATCCAATTGTCATTAAGCTCGTGGGTAGCGGTTAAGGATAAGTCATGAGTTCTATCGTATTTGGCGGGGAAACCTATTCCATTGTTTAAATTTTCAAAATAGCGTGTGGTTTTAGAAATGGTATAACCCAACCATCCTGTTGTTTTACCCACTCTTTTCTTGATAAAAAATTCTAGTCCATATGATTCGCCATTACCAAAGGTAAACGACTTGTCCGATGATGTGTTGGTATTGTCTTCAGGCAAAGCACCTTCTTTGTATTCGATGAGGTTATCCATCTTCTTATGATAAGCTTCTATGGATGTTTCCCATTTGTTGTCCAGCCAATTTTTGAATATACCGACAGCGAATTGTCTGCCGTATTGTGGTTTAATAATTTTAGAGCTTGGCACCCATAAATCGGTAGGAAGAGAAACACTAGAAAGAGAAGCCAAATGTATGTATTGGTAGTTTTGGGTATAGGCTGCTTTGACAGAACTATTTTTATTCAGTTTGTACCTCATTGTCAGACGAGGTTCTATATGTCGGTGGTGATTGGCTGTATCACCAGTGAACTCATTTTTGAAGTAGTTTCTTATCGTTACAGGGCCGCCAAATTGAAAACTACTGTATCGAAGTCCTGCGTGAATTTTTAGTTGGTTATTAAGTTCTATATCATCAGATAAGTATAGTGCGCCTTCATTGGAATATTGTTTGAATATAGACTCGGGCTCAAAAACAACCTCGCCAGAACGACCAGTTACGCTCCCTGGCACAAAAGTATGATAGGTGAAGTGTGAACCAAATTTGATACTGTGCTTATAGTTAGGTAAATAAGAAAAATCTATTTTAGTATTCCAATCGGTAATACTTGAATTAAGCTTGAACTCAAAATCGTTTTGCTCGGCACCAAATGAAAATTGATAGTCACTAAAAATAACAGAGGTATTAACAAAAAGCTTGTCACTAAAAAGGTGATTCCAACGCATGGAAGCCGTTGCATTCCCCCAAGGAATATCAAATTTAAAGCCTCTGTCTTTATTTATAAAGCTGAATACATCTCTACCAAAATACCCGCTCAAAAAGAGTCTGTCTTTGTCAGAAATTCTGTAGTTAACCTTTGAGGTAAGGTCAAAGAAATAGTATCCAGTCCCTTTGAACGCTGAGGTGTCGTTTATGAGTGGGTTTACCAAAACATCGATATATGTTCTTCGAGCTGAAAGAATAAACGAACTGGTGTCTTTCTTGATAGGGCCTTGCAAGGTAAGTTTTGAGGATATAAGTCCTAAGCCGCCGTCTACTTCAAACTTTTTACTGTTACCTTCTTTCATAGAGATGTCCAATACCGATGCCAAACGACCACCGTATTGAGCAGGCATGCCCCCTTTGATGAGGTTTATATCTTTAATGGCATCCGCATTGAATACAGAGAAAAAACCGAATAGGTGTGAGGCATTGTATACCGTGGCTTCATCTAGTAGAATAAGGTTTTGGTCTGGTCCACCACCACGAACGTAAAAACCCGAACTGCCTTCTCCAGAAGATTGTACACCTGGCAAAAGCTGAATGGTTTTGAGTACATCTACTTCACCCATAAAGGCAGGTAGTTTTTTGATGTTTTTTACGTCAATTTTTAACTGACTCATATTGGTAGATTGCACGTTTTTATCAGCACCTTCGGATTCAATAACCACTTCTGCTGTTGTTATGGCATTGGTTTCTAAAGCTAAATTTAACCTAGTGTCTTTGTTGAGTTTAATGCTTTTTTGTTGGGTTTTTAATCCGATAAATGAATAATCAACAGTATAATTTCCTTCTTCAATAGTCAAAGAATAAAAACCATATTGATTTGTTGATACACCTTTTAAGGACTCTTTGAGATGCACCGTTGCGCCTATTAGGTATTCGCCTGTTTCGTTGTCTTTGACATATCCACTAAGAGTATATTTTTCTTGAGCAAAAAGAGTTATAATAAAAAAACAGAAGGTTAGTGATAAAAGGTATTTTTTCATTGTGGGTAATGAATGGAATTTTATTTTTGCAAAGTTAAAACAATTCGGCGTTTGTTTATTTGATATTCGTCACAAAGATGTTTTAATTTCGGGATGTAGCTTAGTCCGGTTAAAGTGCGCGTCTGGGGGGCGCGAGATCGGAGGTTCGAATCCTCTCATCCCGACCACATTTTTACTCCATTTTCTAGGGATTTGATCACAAATCCCTTTTTAATTTATTGATTTTTAAGGGTTTACGTTTTTTAAGTAGTGAAATTTTAATCAAAAACACTAATAGTTTGTATATATGCTATATATACAAATTATATAAAAACTGTATATGATTTAATTTCAGCG
>JAQWJZ010000023.1 GCA_029248105.1 Flavobacteriales bacterium | reverse complement strand
TGTTCTAATGGGTCTTGAGAAAAACCAAACAAACCGTATTCTACTGCAAAGGAAGTATCTGAAGAAGTCCAACTCAATACGGCACTACTATCTATCAAAGAAGAAACGGATAAACCCAAAGGTAGCGGGCAAGGTGGTTTTGGATCAATCAAAAAGTTATCTACATAGATGTTAATATCATTATTAGCTATTGGAGAATAGCCATAAAAACCGAATTTCACCAAACCCGTATATGCGCTTAGATCAAAAGCCATAAACTCGCCCAAATTGGATAAGGCAGTTCCAGCATGCCATTTGTGAAGCACATTATCATCACTCCAAGTTGTTCCATTATCAGTAGAGATAACCACAAAAACAGAATCATCTGCACCAAAAGCTGTAGGGTCAGTACCATAATATGATGTCAAAGCAACATCAAAAGACAACTGATATGCTGTTGAACCATCACCCAAATCAATAGATGGAGATATTAGCCAATCCCTTACATTAGAATATAGATTAAGCCTTGCTGCACCTGATGACCCTACATTACCAAAACCATCTTGATACCAATAACCAGTTGTGCTTTCTACAGTGGTAGAATCTGAAATAAGACCTTTAAAGGGACTCCAACAATCTGTGGGACAAGCATCAAATTCTTCCAAATAATCGGGTGTAAGGGCACTAGGACATACAGTTGAGAAAGTAATGGGTCCAAGCCAACCACTGGTATCGCCTACACCACAGATTTCTCTGACATATACACGGTAATCAGTTACTGAGGTAAGCGTATCGGTAAATAAAGAATCTAAACTGGTGACAAAAACAGTACCACTACCTAGGGCAGTAGCATCTTGAGCTATATCCACTTCAAAATTAGGATTGTTACCTGTCCAACCAATACCGACAGAAATATCCGTTAAGCTATCAACAGATGCATTAGTGGGGATAGGGCAAGATTGCACAATACCATGAAAAGTAATATCCGGAAAAGTGTTGATATTTGAAGAATATCCAGAATAGGTATAAGGATCAAAAGCTGAACCGTCATTTTGTGCTCTTCGAGACATTGGACTAGTGTTTGAAGTACCTTTAAACTTGTCGTTAAAACCATCATAACCGCCAAAATTTTCCAATACCGTGATAACTATATTGTCTGTGCCATTATACGAAAAGGGTGCATCAAAAGCGATGTAAATGGTATCGTTAGTAACACTAATCGTACCCTCAAATACCGTATCCGAATTAATCACATCAATAAATGTAGAAGCAAATTGAGAGAGCGTAGTATGCCCAATAAAAACCACCCAATTATTAGAATTAGAAAGACTCGATCCAGGCTTAAGATAATAGCTTATAGAATCGATATCTCCAGAGGTATTGATTTCGTTAGCCAAATAAATACTTTGCGAGAAGGTAAATCCATAGTAAGGATTAACAGGCAAAGAGACATCAGTGTTAGCCGAGCCTATACTCACTTGAGAAATTGCTGGTAAAGCACATAGCAAACCAACAAAAAAGAATAAAAGTTTTTTCATAATACATAGGGTTTAAAATTCCTTATTAATTTACAAAAAATTTACCCCCCCCCCGTATTTCGACGAAATACGGGATACCACAGACAACAGCGTGTTTTGTTGGTATAAACAGATGTTTTTAGCCGACAAACAAATCTTAAAATGAGTGATTTAAGATGTAATTTGTAGGCCAAACACTCGTTTTCTGATACTCGTCCAAAAAAAAAGCACCCATTAAAATAGGTGCGTTAATTAAATTAAACAGTATAAACTTATGCGTTTTGCTCACGAATTAAATTTAATGCCGAACCCGCCTTGAACCAATCGATTTGTTGGGCATTGTAAGTATGATTTAAGACTATATTATCAGAAGAACCATTAGCGTGAACCACTTCAAGATTCAGTGTTTTATTTGGTGCGAACTCCGCTAAATCTACAAAGCTAAAGGTATCGTCTTCTCTAATCAAATCGTAATCGCTTTCATTATCAAAAGTCAATCCTAACATACCTTGCTTTTTCAAGTTTGTTTCGTGTATTCTAGCAAAGGATTTTACAATAACGGCTCTTACGCCCAAATGACGAGGCTCCATAGCGGCATGCTCTCTAGAAGATCCTTCTCCATAATTGTGGTCACCAACTACTAAAGTATCTACACCTGCTGCTTTGTAGGCTCTTGCCACATTTGGCACTTCGTCTTTACTACCATCTAATTGATTAGTAACGCTATTAGTAGCTCCACCAAAAGCATTAACGGCACCTATTAGGCAATTGTTAGAAATGTTGTCTAAGTGCCCTCTGAACCTCAACCACGGCCCTGCCATAGAGATGTGGTCTGTGGTACATTTGCCTTCTGCTTTAATCAATAGTTTAGCATTAGTGATATTGCCACCATCCCAAGGAGTGAACGGTGTAAGCAACTGCAATCTATTAGAATCGTCTTTTACAACTACTTCTATACCACTACCATCCTGCGCTGGAGCTTGATAACCGTTATCTTCAACAGCAAATCCTTTAGCTGGTAATTCAAAACCACTAGGTTCTGCCAAGTGAACACTTTCACCGTTTTCGTTAACTAAGCTATCAGTTATGGGGTTAAAGTCTAATCTTCCCGAAATAGCTACCGCCGCTACCATTTCTGGCGATGCTACAAAAGCATGGGTATTGGGATTGCCATCGGCACGTTTAGCAAAGTTTCTATTGAAAGAGTGAACAATGGAGTTCTTCTCTTGTTTGTCAGCACCTTCTCTATCCCATTGACCTATACAAGGGCCACAGGCATTAGTAAAGATACGTGTCGATTCAAATTTATTGAAGCTATCAATTAAGCCATCTCTTTCGGCAGTATAACGTACTTGCTCAGAACCGGGGTTTATACCTAGAGTCGCCTTGGGCTTCAGTCCTTTAGCTACCGCATCTTCTACAATAGATGCAGCTCTTGTCAAATCTTCATAAGAGGAGTTAGTACACGAGCCTATCAAAGCCCATTCAATATCTAAAGGCCAATCGTTGGCTCTTGCTTTGTCTTTCATCTCAGCTACTGGCGTGGCTAAATCTGGGGTAAAAGGACCGTTCAAATGCGGGGTAAGCTCTGAAAGGTTTATCTCTATAACTTGGTCGAAGTACTGCTCTGGATTAGCATATACTTCAGCGTCACCTGTCAAATGTTCTTTGACCGTATTTGCTGCATCGGCTACATCGTTTCTGTCGGTAGCTCTTAAATACCTTTCCATACTCTCATCGTATCCGAAAGTAGAAGTCGTAGCACCTATCTCAGCACCCATATTACAGATCGTTCCTTTTCCTGTACACGATAAAGATTGTGCACCCTCTCCAAAGTATTCAACGATACATCCTGTGCCACCTTTTACGGTAAGTATTCCTGCTACTTTCAAAATAACATCTTTAGCTGATACCCAACCGCTTAATTTTCCTGTTAGCTTAACGCCTATCAGCTTAGGGAACTTCAATTCCCATGGCATACCTGCCATAACATCTACCGCATCGGCACCACCAACACCAATAGCTACCATACCCAAACCACCAGCATTAACGGTATGCGAGTCTGTACCTATCATCATTCCGCCTGGAAAAGCATAATTTTCTAAAACCACTTGGTGTATAATCCCCGCTCCTGGCTTCCAGAAACCAATACCGTATTTATTACATACCGAACTTAAAAAGTTAAACACTTCGTTGTTGGTATTTAAACTTTCTTGCAAATCTTTATCAGCACCAATCTTAGCTTGGATAAGGTGATCGGCATGGGCAGTTGAAGGCACAGCAACCTTGTCCTTTCCTGCTTGCATAAATTGTAGCAAAGCCATCTGAGCGGTAGCATCCTGCATCGCTACTCTGTCTGGACCAAAATCGACATAGTCTGCTCCTCTTTTGAAAGCGGTGTTGTTTTGAGCGTCCCAAAGGTGAGTGTATAATATTTTTTCAGCTAATGTTAAGGGTTTACCAACTACATTTCTTGCTTGTGCTATGCGTTCTGGAAATTTCGCATATACTGCTTTTATCATATCAATGTCAAATGCCATAAATCTTATTTTTATCGTTAATAGTCCTTAATATTTAGCTTTTGCAAAAGTAATTTTTTTATTCATCTTAACAAGACAAAATCGTACATTAGCACTCAATGAAGTTAATGATTGAAAATATTAAGATTGCCCTACAATCCATTCGTACTAACCTACTTAGAACGGTACTGACCATCTTCATTATAGCCATCGGAATTGCCGCATTAGTCGGAATTCAAACCGCCATAGAATCTATAAAGTCTTCCATTAGCGAAAACTTCACTAGTATGGGTGCTAACACCTTTAATATTAGAAATAAGAGCTCCAACGTCAGAATTGGCAAGAGCGGCGTTAAGCCCAAACGCTATGCTTCTATTAGCTATGCTGAAGCAATGAGGTTTAAAAATGAATTCCCCGTAATCACCTCCATATCTTCTTGGGCAAGTTCAACAGCTTCCATTACTTATAAATCTAAAAAGAGCGACCCTAACATTAATGTTACCGGTACAGACGAAAACTACATCTTAACCGCAGGCTATAAACTATCCGAAGGAAGAAACTTTACAGCTTCTGAAGTGAAAGAAGGCAAACACCTTGCACTTATTGGCGAAGAGGTTAAAAATAACATATTCGACAACAGCTCCCCTTTAGGTAAATTGATTAGCATAGGAGGTAATAAATATAGAGTTATCGGAGTATTGGCAGCAAAAGGATCTAGCATGAGTTTTGGTGGCGACAAAAGTTGTTTGATACCCCTCACAAATGCCCGTCAGTATTTTGGATATCCTGGTCAGTCATTTACCATAAGTGTTCTTTCCGAAAAATCAGAAATGCTAAACTCTACTATAGGTCAGGCCATAGCAAAAATGCGTGTTGTTAGGAAACTAAAACCCATAGAAGAAGATAACTTCGACATCATAAGAAGTGACAATCTTACTCAAATCATGTTTGAAAACATCAAATATGTAACTATCGCCGCTCTAGTTATTGGCATCATTACTTTGTTTGGCTCGGCTATTGGACTAATGAATATAATGCTGGTATCGGTAACTGAACGCACCAAAGAAATAGGCACTCGAAAAGCATTGGGCGCAACCTCTAAAATTATACGTTGGCAATTTCTGATAGAAGCCATCGTAATTTGTCAACTTGGCGGAATAATAGGCATCGTACTGGGTATTCTAATAGGGAATATTACATCAATAGTAATTGGCAGTAGCTTTATTACGCCTTGGGTATGGATTCTTTCTGGAGTAGCCCTATGTATAGTAGTAGGGTTAATATCTGGCTTCTTCCCTGCCGCCAAAGCCGCTAAGCTAGACCCCATAGAGGCCTTAAGGTACGAGTAAAAAAAAAGCTCTCGATTTCTCGAGAGCTTTTAAATATCTAATTTTGAAAATTATTGAGCAACGACCTCAACAACAATAGAAGCTTTTACTTCTCTGTGCAAACGCACTTCAGCATCGTAAGAGCCTATTGTTTTGATGTTGTTCAGCTTAACAAATTTACGGTCTACCGTATGCCCTAATTTCTCTAGCTCATCGGCTAGGTGATTAGAAGTAATAGAACCAAACAATTGCTTTCCACCTTCAATAGTTTTGGCAGTAATTTTTACTGTCAAACCATTAATGCTTTCAGCTAATTTGTTAGCATCTTCAATAACTTTATTTTCTTTCTTAGCTCTCTGACGCAAGTTTTCTGCTAAAACTTTTCTCGCTGACTCAGTAGCTAATACTGCATGACCACCAGGAATTAAGTAGTTTCGACCGTAACCGTTTTTCACGTTTACGATTTCATCTTTAAAGCCCAATTTTTCTACGTCTTGTAATAATATCAATTCCATAATTGTAAATTATTTTAGCATATCGCCAACGTATGGCATAAGAGCCAAGTGACGGCATCTTTTAATTGCTTGTGAAACTTTTCTTTGGTACTTCAATGACGTTCCTGTGATTCTTCTAGGAAGAATTTTTCCTTGCTCATTGACAAATCGCATAAGGAAGTCAGGGTCTTTGTAGTCAATGTATTTAATACCAGCCTTTTTGAATCGGCAGTATTTTTTGGTGTTTCTGTTGTTTACATCAACTGGGGATAGGTATCTAATATCGTCTGCCATGATTATGCCTCCTGTTTTTTGTTAGAATTCAGTCTTTTTCTTCTGCTCTCAGCATAAACAACAGCATGCTTATCAAGCTTTACTGTTATCCAACGCATCAAACGTTCGTCACGCTTATAAGCAAGTTCGAGTTTGTTATTAATCTCATTGTCATCAGAAGTGAATTCAATAAGGTAATAAAAACCTGTTCTTTTTTTCTGGATACTGTAGGCCATCTTTTTAAGCCCCCAATGCTCCTCGGCAACAATCTTTGCCTTACTTTCTTTCAAAAGTTTGATAAACTTTTGAACCGTCTCCTTCATCTGTTCTTCAGACAAAACGGGATTCAAAATGAAAACGGTCTCGTAATGGTTCATATGTTAATGTTTTAGTTTAATCCCTTTCTTACTTTAAAAAAGGGTTGCAAATTTAGAATAATTTTTCACATAAACAAAGGATTGTTTTCGATAGTAAAAATACTTCATTTGAGACTGTAAAAATAACGTATATTAGCAGTATATTTTTATTACCAT
>JAQWJZ010000022.1 GCA_029248105.1 Flavobacteriales bacterium | reverse complement strand
TACAGTTGGTCAAATATGGGCAACTCTGTTGAAGGTTCTACAGATTTAATGGATTTAAGTGCTGGTATATATACGTTAACTCTTGAGGATGCTAACAACTGTGAGCGTCAATTTGATATAGAGGTTATTGAACCGTCAGCATTAACGGCAAGTTTTTTAGTTCAAGACGTCAAATGTAATGGCAGTGATGATGGCAGTGCAACGGTATCTATAGCTGGAGGAGTATCTCCTTATTCTATAAATTGGCAAGGGGCAGATTCTACATCTTTGTCAGCAGATACTTACGAGGTGTTAATCACTGACGCAAATAACTGCCCTGGATCGATCGAAGTTGAGGTAAATCAGCCAACAGCCGTTGTCGCAAGTTTTAATGCAAACCAAGTTCCATTTACGGCTTCTGCAACTGGAGGCACACCGCCTTACACTTTTGAATGGTTGTATTTTGGAAATTACCAATCAAGTGGAACTACTTTCACACCTACTCAAGATGGAGAGTACACTTTAGTAGCTATTGACAACAATGATTGTGAAGGACGATTGGAAGAAATGTACAATAAGGTTGGGGTTTCAGAATTAGATGGTTTAGAAGTGTTAGTTTACCCTAATCCAGTTGAAGACCATTTTGTTGTCGAAGTAATATCTGATAATAACTCTGAAGATTTTAATTTCAAACTATTGGATACACGAGGTAGGGTTTTGAGAGATGGAAATTTCAAAAAACGAGTTAAAATTGATAGGCGTGATTTAGCTTCAGGTGTATATTTTATTCACTTGCATTCCGACTCACAATTTATGCAGCGTAAAATTATTTTTTCAGAAAAAAAATAGGGCTGAAATTATAAATAATATAGTCTAGTGGCACCCATATTTAATTGTATGGGTGTTTTTTTTTGTAAAAAAGCTGTAAATACTATTTGATAGTTAATAAAAATGATTAGATTTGCGCCCCCAAAATAGGGTAGAAACACAATAAAAAAAGAGAAATAGTATGCCAACTATTCAACAATTAGTAAGAAAAGGAAGGACTAAGATTACCAAAAAGTCCAAGTCAATTGCTCTAGCAAGTTGCCCTCAAAGAAGAGGCGTTTGTACAAGAGTTTATACAACAACACCAAAAAAACCAAACTCAGCGATGAGAAAGGTAGCTAGGGTGAGGTTGACCAATGGTAATGAAGTGAACGCCTATATTGGAGGTGAAGGACACAATCTACAAGAACACTCTATTGTTCTTGTTAGAGGTGGTAGGGTAAAAGATTTGCCAGGTGTTCGTTATCACATTGTGAGAGGAGCTTTAGACACTGCTGGTGTTGATGGCAGAACTCAAAGAAGATCTAAGTATGGTACTAAACAACCTAAAAAATAATTTTAGCTTAAGTATATAGAACAATGAGAAAAAGTCCAGCTAAAAAAAGAAGATTATTGCCTGATGCTAAGTTTAACGATACTATGGTAACACAGTTCGTTAATAATATGATGTATGATGGTAAAAAATCAACCGCTTTTAAAATATTCTATGACGCTCTAGAGATTGTTGAATCTCGTGTCGAAGACACTTCAGCCTTAGACGTATGGAGAAAAGCCGTTCAAAATATAACTCCAGCTGTCGAGGTTAGAAGCCGAAGAATAGGTGGAGCAACTTTTCAGATTCCTCAACCAATTAGAGATGCCCGTAAATTATCTATGGCAATGAAATGGATGATTGGTTATGCAAGAAAAAGAAACGATAAAAACATGAGTCACAAGTTGGCTGCTGAAATCGTTGCCGCTTTCAAAGAGGAAGGAGCTGCATACAAGAAAAAACAAGATACTCACAGAATGGCTGAAGCCAACAAAGCATTCTCTCACTTTAGATTCTAATAAAAATGGCAAAAAGAGATTTAACATTTACAAGAAATATTGGTATTGCAGCGCATATTGATGCTGGAAAAACAACTACCACAGAAAGAATCCTTTATTATGGTGGAGTAAGCCATAAAATTGGTGAGGTACACGATGGTGCAGCTACAATGGACTGGATGGAGCAGGAGCAAGAAAGAGGTATTACTATTACTTCAGCAGCTACTACTTTGAATTGGAATTACAGAGATAAAGATTATCATGTAAATATTATCGATACACCAGGTCACGTAGATTTTACCGTTGAAGTAAATCGTTCTCTTAGAGTATTAGATGGTTTAGTATTCTTGTTTAGTGCTGTAGATGGTGTTGAGCCACAGTCAGAAACAAACTGGAGATTAGCTGATAATTATAATGTGCCTAGAATTGGATTCGTTAATAAGATGGATCGTCAAGGTGCAGATTTCTTAAATGTATGTCAGCAAGTAAAAGATATGTTAGGAAGTCACGCACTTCCGCTTCAAATTCCTATTGGAAGTGAAGATAAATTTAGAGGAGTTGTTGACCTTATCAATTTCAAAGGCATTGTTTGGAATGAGGATGATATGGGAATGACTTACGAAGAGGTTGAGATTCCAGCTGATATTATTGATGAAGCAAGAGACTACAGAGGAAAGCTTCTTGAAGCAGTAGCTGAATTCGATGATAACCTACTTGAAAAATACTTCGAGGACGAAAACTCTCTTACTGAAAGAGAAATTCTTGATGCATTAAGACAGGCAACAATAGGTGGTAAAGTAATCCCTATGATGTGTGGTTCTGCATTTAAAAATAAAGGTGTTCAAGCTATGCTTGATATGGTAATGGAAATTCTTCCATCTCCAATTGATACTGAAGCTATTAAAGGTACTAACCCAAGAACTGATGCTGAAGAAAGTAGAAAGCCTTCAATAGATGAGCCTTTTGCTAGTTTAGCATTTAAGATTGCTACTGACCCTTATGTAGGTAGATTATGCTTTACAAGAGCTTATTCAGGTGTTCTTGATTCAGGTTCTTATGTTTTGAATACACGTACCAACAAGAAAGAGCGTATTTCTAGAATATTCCAGATGCACGCTAACAAGCAAAACCAAATTGAAAGTTTACAAGCTGGAGATATTGCTGCACTTGCTGGTTTTAAAGACATTAGAACTGGAGATACTTTGTGTTCTGAGAGTTCGCCAATAGTGTTGGAATCTATGGATTTTCCAGATCCAGTAATTGGAATTGCTATTGAGCCTAAAACTCAAAAAGATATGGATAAATTAGGCGTAGCTTTAGGTAAGCTAGCCGAAGAAGATCCAACATTTACAGTAAAAACAGACGAAGATTCAGGTCAAACAATTATCTCAGGAATGGGTGAGCTACACTTGGATATTATTGTTGATCGTTTAAAAAGAGAATTTGGAGTAGAATGTAACCAAGGTGCACCAAAAGTAGCATACAAAGAAGCTATTACATCACCTGTTTCTACTCGTGAAACATACAAAAAACAATCTGGTGGACGTGGTAAGTTCGCTGATATTCAATTCGAAATGTCTCCTGTTGATGAAGATTTCGAAGGAGAAGGATTGCAATTTGTAGATCAAATTAAAGGTGGATCTATTCCAAAAGAATTTATTCCATCTGTTGAAAAAGGATTTAAACAAGCAATGCAGAATGGTATTTTGGCTGGTTTTGAAGTGGATTCATTAAAAGTTAGACTTTTTGATGGTTCTTTCCACGATGTCGATTCAGACCAATTATCATTTGAGATATGTGCTAAGTTAGCATTTAAAAATGCTTGTAAAGAAGCATCTCCTGTACTTCTTGAACCTATTATGAAAGTTGAAGTTGTTACTCCAGAGCAAAATATGGGTGATGTAGTAGCTGACCTTAACAGAAGAAGAGGTATCATGCAAGGAATGGATTCAAGAAATGGTGCAGAAGTGGTAAAGGCACATGTGCCGCTTTCTGAAATGTTCGGTTATGTTACAACATTGAGAACAATTACTTCTGGTAGAGCAACTTCTACTATGGAATTTTCTCACTTTGCAGAATGCCCTAAAAACGTTTCTGATGCAGTAATTACCGAAGTAAAAGGATTAAAACAAGCATAAATTCATTAAAGTAATGAGTCAAAAAATAAGAATCAAGCTTCAATCGTATGATCACAATCTAGTAGACAAGTCTGCTGAGAAGATTGTAAAAACTGTAAAATCAGCTGGTGCTGTTGTTAGTGGTCCTATACCACTACCTACTCACAAGCGAATTTATACTGTTCTTCGTTCTCCTCACGTAAACAAAAAGTCTAGAGAGCAATTTCAATTGTGCGCTCATAAGAGATTGATGGATATTTATTCTACATCTTCTAACACCATCGATGCATTGATGAAGTTAGAGCTTCCAAGTGGAGTTGATGTTGAAATAAAAGTGTGATAGTTTAATTATAAAACTAAAAGACAAATAAAATGTCAGGAATAATTGGAAAAAAAGTAGGTATGACAAGCTTTTACGATGACAACGGAAAAAACATTCCTTGTACCGTAATCGAAGCTGGACCATGCGTAATTACTCAGGTTAAGACGCCTGAGACGGATGGTTATAATGCACTACAACTTGGTTTCGAAGACCAAAAAGAAAGTAGAGTGAACAAACCTAAAATGGGTCACTTTAAAAAAGCTAAAGTCTCACCAAAGAAAAAATTGGTTGAGTTTAGAGATTTTGAAGGTGAATTTAATTTAGGAGATTCAGTAACGGTTGAAATCTTTGAAGAAGGCGAATACGTTGATGTTGTTGGGACTTCTAAAGGTAAAGGTTTTCAAGGTGTTGTTAAAAGATACAACTTTAGAGGTGTAGGTGATGCTACACACGGTCAGCACAACAGAATGCGTGCCCCTGGTTCTATTGGTGCCGCTTCATACCCTGCTCGTGTATTCAAAGGAATGAGAATGGCAGGTCAAATGGGAAATAAGAGAGTTAAAGAAACTAACTTACAAGTAATGAAAGTTTTCCCTGAGAAAAACATAATAGTAGTGAAAGGTGCTATTCCCGGAGCTAAGAACTCATTTGTAATTGTAGAGAAATAATGGAATTAGCAGTATACAATATAAGCGGAAAGAAGACTTCTAAGAAAGTCAAGCTTAATAAGAAAGTTTTTGGTGTAGAGCCCAATAACCATGCTATCTATTTAGATGTAAAACAGTATTTGGCTAATCAGCGTCAAGGTACTCACAAATCTAAAGAGCGTGGAGAAATTACAGGTTCAACTAGAAAAATTAAAAAGCAAAAAGGTACTGGTACAGCTCGTGCTGGTTCTATCAAGAATCCATTATTTAGAAGTGGTGGTCGCGTTTTTGGACCACAGCCAAGAGATTATGGTTTTAAATTAAATAAAAAGGTCAAAAGAGTGGCACGTGCTTCAGCACTTACTCTAATGGCAAAAGATAAAAATATTACGGTATTAGAAGACTTTAACTTCGATGCTCCTAAGACAAAGCAATATCTTGAGATATTAGCTAATTTAGAGTTAAGCGGTAAAAAAACCCTACTAATATTAAATGAGCCAAATCAAAATATCTATTTATCTGCTAGAAATTTAGATAGAACAAATGTTGCCACATCTGCTAATTTGAATACGTATCAAATTATGAATGCAGGTAATATTTTAATGGTGGAGAGTTCAGTCAAAGAAATTGAAAACACTTTAAGTTAAGACGATGAGTATTTTAATAAAACCAATAATAACTGAGAAAATGACTGCTGCTAGCGAGGAGTTTAATCGCTATGGATTTGTTGTTGACAGAAATGCTAACAAAATCCAAATTAAGGGAGCCGTTGAAGAAGCCTATGGTGTAACCGTAGATTCAGTTAGAACAATGAATTACGCTGGTAAATCTAAGAGTCGTTTCACAAAAGCTGGAGTGATTAGTGGAAGAACAAGTCATTTTAAAAAGGCTATTGTTCAATTAGCAGAAGGAGATACAATTGATTTTTATAGCAACATCTAATTTTTAGAAAGATGGGATTAAGAAAACTAAAACCAACAACACCAGGACAACGTTTCAAAGTCGTAAATGATTTTGAACAATTAACAACGGGCAATAACCCTGTTAAGTCGCTTATTTTGAAGAAGTCAAAATCTGGTGGTAGAAATAACACTGGTAAAATGACAATGCGCCACACTGGTGGTGGTCATAAGAAAAGATACAGAGTTATCGACTTTAAAAGAAATAAGTTCGGTATCCCTGCAGTAGTAAGCACTGTAGAGTATGATCCAAACAGAACAGCTTTTATTGCTCTTTTGAACTATGCAGATGGTGAGAAACGATATATTATCTGTCCTAACGGATTAAAAGTTGGTCAGACTATAGTATCTGGAAAAGATGCAACACCTGAAGTTGGTAATGCATTATACCTTGCAGATATTCCGCTAGGAGCTACTATCCATAATATTGAATTAAGACCTGGTCAAGGTGGAGTTATGGTTAGAAGTGCGGGTGCTTATGCACAACTTATGGCGCGAGACGGCAAGTATGCTATCGTTAAATTAGCTTCAGGTGAAGTAAGAATGATTTTACAAACGTGTTTAGCTACAATAGGTACTGTTTCAAATTCGGAACACAGTTTACAAAACTCAGGTAAGGCTGGTAGAAGTCGTTGGTTGGGTAGAAGACCAAGAACAAGACCAGTAGCGATGAACCCTGTTGATCACCCAATGGGTGGTGGTGAAGGTAGAGCATCTGGTGGTCATCCAAGATCAAGAAATGGTATACCTGCTAAAGGCTACAAGACACGTGCTAAAAAGAATAATTCTAATATATACATTGTCGAAAGACGTAAGAAATAAGAATAAATTATGGCTAGATCATTAAAGAAAGGTCCATTTATACACTTTAAACTTCAAAAGAAAGTTGAAAGTAACATTGCTTCTGGTAAAAATAACGTAATCAAAACGTGGTCTCGTGCCTCAATGATTTCACCAGAATTTGTTGGACAAACTATTGCAGTTCATAATGGAAGACAATTTATCCCTGTTTTTATCACTGAAAACATGGTAGGTCACAAATTAGGCGAATTTTCTCCAACTCGTACCTTTAGAGGTCACGGTGGTAACAAGAAAAAATAATAACAAATGGGAGTTAGAAAAAGAAATACTGCTGAAGCATTAAAAGAGGCTCGTAAAAATATAGCCTTTGCAAAACTTAACAATTGTCCTACATCTCCAAGAAAAATGAGATTAGTAGCCGATATTATCAGAGGCTTAGATGTTGAGAAAGCACTCAATATTTTGAAGTTTAATTCGAAAGAAGCATCAGGTAGGTTAGAGAAATTATTACTTTCTGCTATTGCAAATTGGGAATCTAAAAATGAAGGTTCTAAAATTGAGGATAGTAATATATATGTAAAAGAAATCACTGTGGATAGTGGAAGAATGCTTAAACGCGTTCAACCAGCTCCTCAAGGTAGAGCTCACAGAATTAGAAAAAGATCTAATCATGTAACAATTGTATTAGGTAGTAGAACACAAGAAAACCAAGATTCATAATGGGACAAAAAACAAATCCAATAGGTAATAGATTAGGATACATCAAAGGATGGGATTCTAACTGGTATGGTGGAAGAAATTATGGTGACAAAATTGCTGAAGACAGTAAAATACGTCAATACATTGGTGTTAGGCTTTCTAATGCAAGTGTAGCAAGAGTTGTCATTGAAAGAACTCTTAAGATGGTAACCATTACTATTCATACTGCAAGACCAGGTATTATTATCGGAAAGGGTGGCCAAGAAGTTGACAAATTAAGAGAAGAACTTAAGAAAATTACTAAGAAAGAAGTTCAAATCAACATCTTTGAAGTAAAACGTCCTGAGTTAGATGCCAATCTTGTTGCTGCTAGTATTGCACGTCAAATTGAAGGCAGAATTTCTTTCCGTCGTGCTATTAAGATGGCTATTGCTAGTACTATGAGAATGGGTGCTGAAGGAATTAAAGTTAAAATCTCTGGCCGTTTGAATGGTGCTGAGATGGCACGTTCTGAACTCTTTAAAGATGGAAGAACTCCACTACATACTTTCAGAGCTGATATAGATTATGCTTTGGAAGAAGCTCACACCACCTATGGAAGAATTGGTGTTAAGGTGTGGATTTGTAAAGGTGAAGTATATGGTGCACGTGATTTATCACCAAATGTTGGTTTAGGCAATAAGCCTAACGGACCAAAAGGCGGAGGTAAGTTTAAAAGAAAAAGAAAGTAATTAGTTAAGATAAAAGCGTAATAAAGATATGTTACAGCCAAAGAAGACAAAGTTTAGAAAAATGCAAAAGGGCAAAATGAAAGGTTATGCCCAAAGAGGTAGCCAATTATCTTTTGGTTCTTTCGGAATAAAAGCATTAGAAGAAACCTGGATTACTGCTCGTCAGATTGAAGCTGCTCGTATTGCGGTAACTCGTTATATGAAAAGACAGGGGCAAGTATGGATACGCATTTTTCCAGATAAACCTGTTACATCTAAACCTGCCGAAGTAAGAATGGGTAAAGGTAAAGGTGCTCCTGAATATTGGGCTGCAGTTGTCAGACCCGGTAGAATGCTTTTTGAATGCGACGGTGTTTCTAAAGAAGTAGCACAAGAAGCACTGCGTTTAGCAGCTCAAAAGTTACCAATTAAAACAAAATTTGTCGTTCGTAGAGACTACGTTGAGGCTTAATAGTATAGAATTATGAAACAGTCAGTTATCAAAGAAATGGCAACTAATGAGCTTGAAGCTCTTCTTGAAACAGAGCAAGCTCGTTTAGAAAAAATGAAAGTAAACCATATGGTATCTCCATTAGAGAATCCTAAGCAACTTACTTTCGCTAGGAAAACAATAGCTAGAATTAATACAGAATTGAGATCTAGAGAATTAATTGAAGCACAAAATTAGGAACGAAATGAGAAACCTAAGAAAAGAAAGAATCGGTGTTGTAACAAGTAACAAAATGGATAAGTCCATAGTTGTTTCTGTTGTAAGAAAAGAAAAACACCCACTATATGGAAAGTTTGTTATGAAGACTAGTAAGTTTACTGCTCATGACGAAAAAAATGACTGTAATAGTGGTGATACCGTTAAAATTATGGAAACTCGTCCAATCAGTAAGAACAAATGTTGGAGATTAGTTGAAATTATAGAAAGAGCTAAATAAGATGATACAACAAGAAAGTAGATTAAAAGTAGCCGATAACTCCGGAGCCAAAGAAGTTCTTTGTATTAAAGTTCTTGGTGGCACAAAAAGAAGATATGCTTCTATTGGTGATACTATTGTAGTCACAGTAAAAGATGCTATTCCTTCAGGAAATATCAAAAAAGGAACAGTAGCTAAGGCCGTTGTCGTTAGAACAAGAAAAGAAACACGTCGACCAGACGGTTCATACATACGTTTTGATGACAATGCGTGTGTATTATTGAACCCAACAGGAGAGATGAGAGGTACTCGTATTTTCGGGCCTGTTTCAAGAGAATTGAGAGATAAACAATTCATGAAAATTGTATCATTAGCACCTGAGGTGCTTTAATATAAATAGTATTATGTCGAAGTTACACATAAAAAAAGGAGATACTGTAAAGGTTATTGCTGGAAACTCAAAAGGTCAAGAGGGAAAAGTAATAGAAGTAATTATTTCTAAGTCTAGAGCACTAGTTGAAGGAGTAAATATGGTATCTAAACATACGAAGCCCAACGCTGCAAGTCCACAAGGTGGAATTATCAAGAAAGAGGCTTCTATTCATATTTCTAACCTTATGCTTGTTGATCCTAAATCGGGAGATGCAACTCGAGTAGGTAGAAAGATGGATGATAAAACAGGAAAATTAACACGTTATTCTAAAAAATCAGGGGAGGTAATTAAGTAATGTATACACCTAGATTAAAAACAAAATATTCAGAGGAAATTGTAGCAAGGCTACAAGAAAAGTACTCTTACAAGTCAATAATGCAAGTGCCAAAGCTCCAAAAGATTTGTTTAAATCAAGGTTTAGGTGACGCTGTTACTGATAAGAAAATGGTTGAGCATGCTTGTGATGAGATGACTTTAATCACTGGTCAGAAAGCAGTTTCAACGAAATCTAAAAAGGATATCTCTAACTTTAAATTAAGAAAGGGAATGCCTATCGGTGCTCGTGTAACATTAAGAGGTGATAAAATGTATGAATTTTTAGATCGTTTTATTACATCTTCTCTTCCTAGAGTACGTGATTTTAGAGGTATTAATCCAACTGGATTTGATGGACGAGGAAATTATAATTTGGGAATTAAAGAGCAAATTATATTTCCAGAAATCGACATCGATAAAGTGAATAAAATTACGGGTATGGATATTACATTTGTAACATCGGCACCTACGGATGAAGAAGCAAAGAGTCTATTAACAGAATTTGGTTTACCATTTAAAAAATAAGTTATGGCTAAAGAATCAATGAAGGCAAGAGAGGTTAAGCGTCAAAAACTTGTCGAAAAATACGCAGAAAAAAGAGCAGCTTTAAAAGCAGCAGGTGACTATGAGGCTTTACAAAAGCTTCCTAAAAACGCTTCTCCTGTACGTTTGCATAATAGATGTAAACTAACTGGTCGTCCAAAAGGATATATGCGTCAGTTTGGTATCTCTAGGGTAACCTTTAGAGAAATGGCTAATCAAGGCCTTATACCAGGAGTTAAAAAAGCAAGTTGGTAATTAGAGAAAATTAAAAAATGTACACAGACCCAATAGCAGATTATTTGACGCGTATTAGAAACGCAGCAAAAGCAGGACACAAAGTTGTTATGATTCCTTCTTCGAATACAAAGAAGGAAATGACAAAGATCTTAAAAGACAAAGGTTATATTTTAAACTATAAGTTTGAAGAAGATAACAAACAAGGTATGATTAAAATAGCCTTAAAATATAACGGTTCTACTCCTGCGTTTAAGAAAATTGAACGAATCAGTAAGCCTGGTTTAAGAAAATATGCTAATAAAGCGACTATGCCTAGAGTTCTTAATGGTTTAGGTATTGCAATTCTTTCAACTTCAAAAGGTGTTATTACTGATAAAGAAGCTAAGAATTTAAATGTTGGTGGCGAAGTATTGTGCTACGTTTATTAATAACAGAATAATTAAGATAAGAAATGTCTAGAATAGGAAATAACCCAATCGAATTACCTCAAGGAGTAACTATTACTGTAGGAGATAACAATTCAGTTCTTGTTAAGGGTAAACTTGGTGAATTATCAAAAACTTTTCATGCAGATTTGACCATGAAAGTTGAAGAAAATTCTGTTGCCGTTGAACGTCCTTCTAATAGTAAAGAACACAAATCTTTTCATGGACTTACAAGATCTTTACTAAACAATATGATTATTGGAGTTAATGAAGGTTTCAAAAAAGAATTAGAGTTAGTTGGGGTAGGATACCGTGCAAGTAACTCAGGGCAAAAATTAGAGTTAGCCTTAGGGTTTTCACACAATGTTATATTTGAAATACCTACAGAAGTAAAAGTAGTAACACTTTCAGAAAAAGGTAAAAATCCAATCATCACATTAACTTCTATGGATAACCAATTATTAGGAGCTGTTGCTGCCAAAATTCGTTCCCTAAGAAAGCCTGAGCCTTACAAAGGAAAAGGAATAAAATATGTAGGTGAGCAATTAAGAAGAAAAGCTGGTAAAACTGCTGCTAAATAAAAATTAAAAAGTTTATAGAAACATGGCGTTTTCAAAAGAATCAAGAAGAAATAAAATTAGAACAAGAGTAAGAGCTGCTATTTCTGGAACACCAGAAATGCCAAGGCTTGCCGTTTTCAGAAGTAATAAAGAAATCTACGTGCAGCTAATCAATGATATTGATGGTAAAACTATTGCAGCAGCTTCTTCTAAAGACATTAAAGGAACAAAAATTGAACAAGCGGGTGCTGTAGGTAAGGCTATTGCTGAAAAATGTATTGCTGCTGGTGTATCAAAAGTTGTTTTTGATAGAGGTGGCTACCTTTACCATGGTAGAGTTAAGGCTTTAGCAGAAGGTGCTCGTGAATCAGGATTAAAATTTTAAGAAATAATATATGTCAGACATTAAAAGAGTAAAAGCAAGCGACATTGAGTTAACGGATAGACTCGTTGGAATACAACGTGTAACTAAGGTAACTAAAGGTGGTCGTACATTTAGTTTTTCTGCAATTGTTGTTGTAGGTGACGGTAATGGTATTGTTGGTCATGGTTTAGGAAAATCTCAAGAGGTTACTGTGGCCATCAGTAAAGCGATTGATTCTGCTAAGAAAAATTTGGTTAAAGTACCTGTTCAACACGGTACAATACCACACGAGCAAGAGGCTAAATATTCGGGCTCTCAAGTCCTTATCAAACCAGCATCAAATGGTACTGGTGTTAAGGCCGGAGGTGCAATGCGTGCTGTATTGGAGAGTGCTGGTGTTCATGATGTACTAGCGAAATCAAAAGGCTCGTCAAACCCTCACAACTTAGTTAAAGCAACAATGAAAGCTTTAACTGAACTAAGAGATGCTAAACAAGTTGCTTCACAAAGAGGAGTTAACTTAGAAACAGTTTTTAACGGATAAAAATTATACTGATGGCTAAAATCAGAGTTACGCAAGTAAAAAGTAAAATAGGCAGACCTGAAAGACAAAAGCGAACAATGTTAGCTTTAGGGTTGAAAAAAATGAACCAAACAATTGAGCATGAGGCAACTCCTCAAGTGTTAGGTATGGTAAAAAAAGTAGCGCACCTTTTGAAGGTCGAAGAAGTAAAATAAATTAAAGATGGATTTAAGTAATCTTACTCCTGCAAAAGGATCAGTAAAAAATAGAAAAAGAATCGCAAGAGGTGAAGGTTCTAAAAAAGGTGGCACTTCTACAAGAGGTCACAAAGGAGCTAAATCACGTTCTGGATATTCTAGAAAAGTAGGTTTTGAAGGTGGTCAAATGCCACTTCAAAGGAGAGTCCCTAAATTTGGATTCACTAACCCTAATAGAAAAGAGTTTAGAGGTGTAAATTTACATACCCTTCAAACTTTAGTTGATAATAAGAAAGTAAAAGACTCAATAGATTTAGAAGTTCTTATCTCTAACGGATTGGCACACAAAAACGACCTTGTGAAAATCTTAGGAAGAGGTGAACTTAAAGCTAAGCTGAATGTAACTGTTCATAGCTTTTCGGCAACTGCTAAATCTGCTATTGAATCTGCTGGTGGTACAGCTACCACACTGTAAAATACAATTATGAAGAATCTAATCACTACATTAAAAAATATTTGGAAGATAGAAGAATTGAGAACTAGAATCCTAGTGACTTTAGGTTTCATTCTTATATATCGTCTAGGAGCACAGGTTCCATTGCCAGGTATTGATGCTAGCGTACTTGCTGCTGCCAATCAAGCTAGTGGTGGTCCTGATGGATTATTAGGATTATTAAACTTGTTTACGGGTGGAGCATTCGCACAAGCTTCTATTTTTGCTCTAGGTATAATGCCATACATTTCAGCATCGATTGTTATTCAATTGATGGGTATAGCTGTTCCATATTTCCAGAAACTACAAAGAGAAGGAGAAAGCGGAAGAAGAAAAATAAATAACATCACTCGTTATTTAACAATACTAATCACAGGTTTTCAAGCACCTGGATTCATTGCGAATCTTAAAAGTCAGTGGTTGAATAAACCTATCGAACTTGCAGATGGTACTTTTGGATATGTATTTGCTAATAACGAAGCATCTTTCATGTTTACAATAATGTCTATACTTGTATTAGTTACAGGTACTATGTTTGTAATGTGGTTAGGTGAAAAAATTACCGACAGAGGTATTGGAAACGGTATATCTTTAATCATTATGATTGGTATTATCGCTGCTTTACCAGGATCATTGTTTGCCGAATTTGCAGCTGCTTTAGAAAGTCAAGGCGGCGGTTTAGTGATATTCTTAGTTGAAATATTAGCTCTTATGCTTGTTATATTAGTAAGTATATTACTAGTACAGGGAACAAGAAGAATTCCAGTTAACTTTGCTAAAAGAGTAGTAGGTAACAAGCAATATGGAGGTGTACGTCAGTATATTCCATTAAAAGTTAACGCATCAGGTGTAATGCCAATTATCTTTGCACAAGCAATTATGTTTGTGCCGATAACTTTAGTTGGATTTTCAGAATCAGAAACTTTACAAGGGTTTGCAGCAGCATTTACAGATTTTGCTGGATTCTGGTACAACTTAGTATTCTTTTTGATGATTGTAATATTTACATACTTTTATACTGCTATTACAGTTAATCCAAAGCAAATGGCAGATGATATGAAGAAAAATGGCGGTTTCATTCCAGGAGTTAAGCCAGGTCGTAAGACTGCTGAGTTCCTTGATGATGCAATGTCAAAAATCACTCTACCAGGTTCTTTATTCTTAGCATTTGTGGCTATTCTTCCCGCATTCGCTATGCAATTTGGAGTTAATCAAGGTTTTGCTCAATTTTACGGAGGAACATCTTTATTAATTATGGTAGGTGTAGTGTTGGATACACTACAACAAATTGAAAGTCACTTATTAATGCGTCATTATGATGGATTAACAAGTACAGGAAGGATAAAAGGAAAGTCATCAGGAATGATGGGACAATAAAACGGATTCGATGATTTTTATTAAGACCGACGAAGAAGTTGAATTGATAAGAAAAAGTTCTTTACTTGTTGCAAAGGCACACGCTGAAGTTGCCAAAATGATTGAACCGGGAGTTAACACTCTCCAATTAGATCAACGTGCTGAAGAGTACATACGAGACAACGGAGGCGTACCAGCTTTTAAAGGATACAATGGGTTTCCAAATTCATTGTGTATGTCACCAGACAGTCAAGTGGTGCATGGTGTTCCGAACAACGAACCTCTTGTAGAAGGATCGATACTTTCGGTAGACTGTGGCGTTTTGATGAATGGTTTTTATGGTGACTCTGCTTTTACTTACCCTATTGGTAATATAGATGCAGAAACCCAAAAGCTTTTAGATGTGACCAAAGAAAGTTTGTACAAAGGAATTGAACAAGCTATTGTAGGAAACCGAGTTGGAGATATAAGTTATGCTGTTCAACAACATGCAGAATCTCATAATTACGGAGTTGTACGAGAATTAGTTGGTCATGGTGTGGGTGAACATTTACATGAGAGCCCAGAAGTGCCAAATTATGGTAAAAGAGGACATGGTCCGAAGTTACAAAATGGATTAGTCATAGCTATTGAGCCAATGATTAATATGGGAGTAAAAAATATTCGTCAGCATTCTGACGGATGGACAATTACAACCGCTGATAACAAACCTTCAGCACATTTTGAGCACACCATTGTTGTAAGACAAGGAAAAGCTGATATCTTATCAAGTTTTGAATGGATAGAAAAAGAATTGAATAAAAAGTAAATATGGCCAAACAGGCACACATAGAACAAGATGGAGTAATTACTCAAGCACTCTCTAACGCAATGTTTAGAGTAGAGCTAGAAAATGGGCACATCATAACAGCTCATATTTCAGGAAAAATGAGAAAATTTTACATCAAACTATTGCCTGGGGATAAAGTAAAATTAGAAATGTCGCCATACGATTTAACAAAAGGAAGAATAACTTACAGATACTAAGAAAATGAAAGTTAGAGCATCATTAAAAAAGAGAAGTGAAGATTGCAAAATCGTTCGAAGAAAAGGACGCTTATATGTAATTAATAAAAAGAATCCTAAGTTTAAACAACGTCAAGGTTAATTTTAAAAAATAGTAAATGGCTAGAATTGCAGGTATCGATTTACCAAAAAACAAAAGAGGCGTAATAGGTCTTACATACATCTACGGTATAGGATCAAGTGTCGCTAAGAACATCTTAGATAAAGCTGGGATTGACCACAGCGTAAAAGTTCAGGATTGGAACGATAAACAACTTTCTGACATTCGTCAAATCATTGGTGATGATGTCAAAGTTGAAGGTGAGTTGCGTTCTGAAACACAAATGAATATCAAGCGATTGATGGATATCGGTTGTAACCGTGGTATTCGTCATCGTGTAGGTTTACCGCTTAGAGGTCAGCGTACTAAGAATAATTCCAGAACTCGTAAAGGAAGAAGAAAAACAGTTGCTAACAAGAAGAAAGCTACTAAATAATAAAAACTGAGATATGGCTAAATCAAATCAGAAAAAAAGAACCGTTAAGGTTGAGGCAGTAGGACAAGCACACATCCAAGCTACCTTCAACAATATCATTATTTCTTTGACTAATAACCAAGGACAAGTAATTTCTTGGTCATCAGCAGGAAAAATGGGTTTTAGAGGTTCTAAGAAAAATACTCCATATGCTGCTCAAACAGCTGCTGAAGATTGCGCAGCAAGAGCACACGAAGCAGGACTAAGAAAAGTCAAAGTATTCGTTAAAGGGCCAGGTTCAGGTAGAGAGTCGGCGATAAGAACGTTACACAATAACGGTATTGTCGTTACTGAAATAGTAGATATTACTCCAATACCACATAATGGCTGTCGTCCTCCTAAAAGACGTAGAGTATAATTTTTTTTTAAAAGAAAATAAGATAAACAAATAAGAAATGGCAAGATACAGAGGTCCACAATCAAAAATTGCAAGACGATTTAACGAACCGATTTTCGGTCCTGATAAGGCTTTAGAAAGAAAAAACTATGGTCCAGGACAACACGGAAATAACAGAAGATCTAAGAAATCAGAATATGCTGGGCAGTTAGCTGAAAAGCAAAAAGCTAAGTATACCTACGGTATCTTAGAAAAGCAATTTTCTAACTTATTTAAAGAAGCTTCTAGAAGAAAAGGTATTACCGGTGAAATCCTTTTACAGCTTTGTGAAGCTCGTTTAGACAATATAGTTTACAGATTAGGAATTGCACCTACTCGTAGAGCATCAAGACAATTAGTTACGCACAGACACATTACTGTTAATGGAAGAATAATGAATATTCCTTCATATTCTGTAAATGTCGGCGATATTATCGCTGTGCGTGAGAAATCAAAATCATTGGAGGTAATAACAAGCTCCTTAATTAATTCAACTGAAAGTTGTGAGTATGTAGAATGGAATCCGGACATTATGTCTGGTAAGCTAGTAGCTATTCCACAAAGAGAGCAAATTGCTGAAAACATCAAAGAACAATTAATCGTTGAATTATATTCTAAATAATAACTAAATCACCCTATTGATATGTCAATATTAGATTTTCAAAGACCAGACAAAGTTTACATGATAGAGTCGACAGACTTTCATGGTAACTTCGAATTCAGACCACTAGAACCAGGATACGGTTTAACTATTGGAAATGCTCTAAGAAGAGTACTACTTTCTTCTTTGGAAGGATTCGCTATCACATCAATCAAAATTGAAGGTGTAGAGCACGAGTTTTCATCAATCAAAGGTGTTGTAGAAGATGTTACAGAAATTATTCTTAATCTAAAACAAATTCGCCTTAAGCAACAAATTGAAGATGATAACTCTGAAAAAGTCCAAGTTAAAATTGGTGGTAAAGAACAGCTTACTGCAGGTGATATAGGAAAGAGTTTAACTTCTTTTCAGATTCTTAATCCTGATTTAGTAATCTGTAATTTAGATAAATCAGTTGAGATTGAAATGGAACTTACCATTGAAAAAGGTAGAGGTTACATTCCTTCAGAAGAAAACAAAAAAGTTACTGCTCCTCTAGGAACAATTTTTATAGATTCAATTTTTACTCCTATTAAAAATGTAAAATTTGGAGTTGAAAACTTCCGTGTCGAGCAAAAAACAGATTATGAAAAATTAGTTTTTGAAATCTCTACAGATGGTTCTATCCATCCTAAAGATGCACTTACAGAGGCTGCTAAAATCTTAATCCAACACTTTATGTTGTTCGCTGACGAAAATGTTACTTTTGAACAAACTGAGGCGGACAGTACGCATGAGTTTGATGAAGATACATTACACATGCGTCAATTATTAAAAACAAAATTAACTGATCTAGAATTATCAGTTAGAGCATTAAATTGCTTGAAAACTGCTGAAGTAGAAACTTTAGGAGAATTAGTATCTTTCAATAAGTCTGATCTATTGAAGTTTAGAAACTTTGGCAAAAAATCATTGACTGAATTAGAAGAAATGGTTCTTGTTAAAGGGTTGAACTTTGGAATGGATGTAGCTAAATTTAATTTAGATAAGGAATAGTAAAAATGAGACACGGAAAGAAATTTAACCATTTAGGTAGAAAAACAGCGCATAGAAAGGCTATGCTATCAAATATGGCTTGTTCATTAATCGAACACAAGCGTATTAAAACTACTGTTGCAAAAGCTAAAGCGCTTAGAAAATTTGTTGAGCCTTTAATCACAAAGTCTAAAACAGATACTACTCATTCTAGAAGAATTGTATTTAGTCATCTTAGACAAAAAGAAGTTGTAACAGAACTGTTTGGTGACGTTGCTTCTAAAGTAGCTACTAGAGACGGTGGTTACACTAGAATTTTAAGAACAGGAAATCGTTTAGGTGATAACGCTGAAATGTGTTTAATAGAACTTGTTGATTACAACGATACTTATACAACGGATAAACCAAAGAAAATGGCTAAGTCTACAAGACGTTCAGGCGGTGCTAAAAAGACTGCTACACCTGCAATTGAAGAGGCTGTAGTTGTTGAAGAAGCAGTATCTGAAACAAAAGCTGAAGAGGTAGTTGAGGAAACACCTGCTACTGATGTTGCTGTTGAAGCAACAGCAGAATCTACAGAGGCTCCCGAAGATAAGGAAGAAACTAAAGAAGAAAACAACGCCAAAGATAATGAGACAAAGAGTGAGTAAGCTCACATATCTGTCTTAAATATTAAATCAAGGGATAGGCGTTAGCGTTTTATCCCTTTTTTTTTTATTTTTTTATGAAAATGAAATACAAAAGTAAATCAGATGCTGTTCTACTACTAGAAGATGGAACAGTATTTTATGGAAAGTCTGCTGGTATGACCGGAACTGCTACCGGTGAGATTTGCTTTAATACTGGTATGACAGGATATCAAGAAATTTTTACAGACCCATCTTATTTTGGGCAAATAATGCTTACCACAAATGCTCATATTGGTAATTATGGTATTCATGCTGAAGAAGTAGAATCGGATAAAATGAAAATTTCTGGACTGATATGTAAAAACTACAATATTAGTTATTCAAGACCAGACGCAAAGGAATCAATTCAGGATTATTATGAATCTGAAGAGATGGTAGCAATTTCAGATGTTGACACTAGAGCATTAGTAAGACACATTCGTGATAAAGGTGCTATGAACGGCATTATTTCATCTGAAACCACAGACATAGACGTTCTCAAGGAAAAATTAAATCAAGTGCCTTCAATGGAAGGATTGCAGTTGTGCGATAAAGTTTCTACCACTTCTCCTTATTTCTTTGGAGAAGAAAACGCTAAATTTAAAGTAGCAGTACTTGACTTTGGTGTTAAAAGAAATATTTTGAGATGCTTATCTGACAGAGGATGCTATATGAAAGTATTCCCTTATAACGCTCCATTTGAGGAATTAGAATCTTGGAATCCAGATGGCTATTTCTTATCCAATGGACCGGGTGACCCTTCTGTTATGCCAGAAGTAATAGAAAACGTTAAAAAGATTACTAAAACAATGTACCCTGTTTTTGGTATTTGCTTAGGTCATCAAGCTTTAGCAATTTCTGAAGGTATTTCTACCTACAAAATGCACAATGGTCATCGAGGAATTAATCATCCTGTTCAAAATTTAGCTTCAGGAAAATGCGAGGTTACATCTCAAAATCATGGATTTGGGATAAAGGCTGAAGATGTAGAAAAACATCCTAACGTAGAAGCAACTCACATCAATTTAAATGATAAAACAGTTGAAGGCATTAAAGTTAATGATAAAAACGCTTTTTCTGTTCAATATCACCCTGAATCATCGCCTGGTCCACATGACTCAAGATATTTGTTTGACCACTTTATTAACCTTATACAAGAACACAAAAAATAATGAGTAGAATAGTTGCAATAAATGCAAGACAAATTTTAGATTCAAGAGGAAATCCAACTGTTGAAGCAGATGTAATAACAGAAAATGGTGTAATGGGTAGAGCTGCAGTTCCATCTGGAGCATCAACAGGTAAGCACGAGGCTGTAGAGCTTAGAGATGGTGACAAAGGGGTTTATGTAGGTAAAGGTGTATTAAAAGCCGTTAATAATGTAAATACAGCCATTGCTGAAGAGTTAAACGGAATGTATGTTAGTGATCAAGCCTCAATTGATGCGGCAATGATTCGTTTAGATGGAACAGAAAATAAGGCTAATTTAGGAGCTAACGCTATGCTTGCTGTTTCTATGGCTGTAGCCAAAGCAGCAGCCCAAGAAAGTGGTCAATTGCTTTTCAATTACATCGGCGGAATGAATGCTAGAACATTACCGATTCCAATGATGAATATTTTAAACGGAGGATCTCATGCCGATAACAGCATAGACTTTCAAGAATTTATGGTGATGCCTGTTGGAGCTAATTCTTTTAGTGAAGCTTTGAGAATGGGTACAGAAGTGTTTCATAATTTGAAAGAAGTACTCAAATCTAAAGGGTTCTCTACTAATGTTGGTGACGAAGGTGGATTTGCTCCAAACTTAGGATCTAATGTTGAAGCTGTAGAAACTGTTTTGACTGCTATAGAGAAAGCGGGTTATAAACCTGGAGACGATATGTATATAGCTATGGATGCAGCTGCCTCAGAGTTTTATAATGCTGAAGAGAATGTGTATCATTTCCATCAATCCACAGGAGATAAATTAACACCATCTGAGATGGTAAGCTATTGGAAAGAGTGGTCTGAAAAATACCCTATCCTTTCCATTGAAGATGGTTTGGATGAAGATGATTGGGACGGTTGGAAAGAATTGACTGACGCTATTGGCGATAAAGTACAATTGGTTGGTGATGATTTGTTTGTGACTAATGTAAATCGATTATCTAAAGGAATTGAAAATGGTATTGCAAATTCAATCCTTGTTAAAGTCAATCAGATTGGAACCTTAACAGAAACAATTGAAGCCGTTCAAATGGCACAAACTAATTCATATACTTCTGTTATGAGTCACCGTTCAGGAGAAACAGAAGACACTACAATTGCTGATTTAGCAGTTGCATTGAGTACAGGGCAAATAAAAACTGGTTCTGCATCTCGTTCAGATAGGATGGCAAAATACAATCAGTTGTTGAGAATAGAAGAAGTATTGGGTGAAGAAGCTAAATATTTAGGTAAGTCATTTAAGTTTTTAAAATAAATAATATATGTCAGAAAAAGCCGAATTACATTACAAAGGAAATGTGTACCAAATACCAGTTGTAGAAGGTACCCAACAAGAAAAAGCCTTAGATATTAGTAGACTTAGAGGTGAGTCTGGTCTTATAACTTTGGATAAAGGATTTAAAAATACAGGCTCTACTGAAAGTGCAATTACTTTTCTTAATGGGGAAGAGGGTATATTAAAATACCGTGGTTATTCCATTGAAGAGTTAGCAGATAAATCTAGCTTTGTTGAAGTGTCTTATCTACTTATTTATGGTGAATTGCCTACAGCTGAGCAATTAGAGTCGTTTAAATCAGAAATAACGAGTCATACATTAGTGCATGAGGATGTAAAATCAATCTTAGATGGTTTTCCATCTAAATCACATCCAATGGGAGTTTTATCTTCTTTAGTTTCTTCTTTAACGGCTTTTTACCCTATGTCATTAGATCCAAATCGATCGGCTAGTGAAGTAAACGGTACTATAATTCGTTTGTTGGCTAAATTACCAACATTAGCAGCATGGAGTTATAAAAACAGAATGCGTCAACCAGTTGTATATCCAAATAACAGCTTGGATTATTGTTCTAACTTCTTGAGAATGATGTTTGCTTTACCTACTGAGGAGTATAAAATCAATCCAGTAGTAGCTAAGGCCTTAGATAAACTTTTGATTTTACATGCTGACCACGAACAAAACTGTTCTGCATCAACTGTTAGAATTGTTGGTTCATCGCACGCAAGTTTATACACATCCGTATCAGCAGGTATTGCAGCCCTTTGGGGCCCGCTACATGGTGGAGCCAATCAAGCTGTGATAGAAATGCTAGAAGATATAAAGAAAGATGGTGGAGATGTAGAGAAATACGTTGCTAGAGCTAAGGACAAATCTGATTCTTTCCGATTAATGGGATTTGGTCATAGAGTTTACAAAAACTTTGACCCTAGAGCAACTATCATTAAGAAGGCTGCCGATGATGTCTTAAAAGAATTAGGTGTTGATGATCCTGTGTTAGATATCGCTAAAAAATTAGAAGAAATAGCCTTAAACGATGAATATTTTGTTGCTAGAGGGCTTTACCCTAACGTAGATTTCTATTCGGGAATTATATACCGTGCTTTAGGAATTCCTACTGATATGTTTACTGTAATGTTTGCTATTGGAAGGCTTCCAGGTTGGATAGCGCAATGGAAAGAAATGAGAGAAAACAACGAGCCTATAGGCCGACCTCGTCAAGTATATACTGGTTATACCTCAAGAGATTATGTTTCTATTGATAAGCGTTAAAAATTGATTAATAATAACTATTAAAAAAGGTCGTCAAATAAGGCGACCTTTTTTTATTTTTGTACCATGGCATACAAATCAATAAACGATTGTGTTTTAGACTTAGAGAAAAGGGGTATGCTCATCCGTATAAAAGAGGAGGTAGACCCTAATTTAGAAATGTCAGCTATTCATCAGTTGGTATTTAAAAATCACAAAAAAGCAGTGTTATTTGAAAATGTAAAGGGTAGTCGATATTCTGCTGTTTCTAACTTATTTGCCACTTTAGAACAAAGTCAATTTATTTTTCGAAATTCATTAAAAGCTGTCAAAGGTCTAGTTTCACTAAAAGCTAATCCTACAAACTTTTTCAAAACGCCATTGGCTTTATTAGATTCTGTTGTGCAAGCACCTTATGCTTTGCCATTAAAAAAGTGGTCACATAATTTTGAAGAAATCCAAATTGAAGATATCCCTCAAATAAAATGTTGGCCTATGGATGGCGGTGCATTCGTCACTTTGCCACAAGTATATTCGGAAGATATCGACAAGCCAGGGATAATGAATTCTAATCTTGGAATGTATCGAATTCAACTTGGCGGAAATGATTACGTTAAGAATAAAGAGATAGGCTTACACTATCAAATACATCGAGGTATTGGTGTACACCAATCCAAAGCAAATGCAAAGGGACAGCCTCTTAAAGTGAGTATTTTCATAGGAGGACCTCCTGCACATAGTTTAGCCGCTGTAATGCCATTGCCAGAGGGTATGAGTGAAATGACTTTTGCTGGAATAATGAGCGGAAGAAACTTTAGATACACGATTAGAGATGGTTATACCTTGTCCAATGACGCAGATTTTGTTATTTGTGGAGAAATAAATGCTGGCGATGTTAAGCCCGAAGGTCCTTTTGGTGATCACCTTGGGTATTACAGCTTGACTCACGATTTTCCAGTTATGAGGGTTCACAAGGTTTATGCTAAAAAAGATGCTATTTGGCCATTTACCGTTGTCGGAAGACCACCACAAGAAGATAGTCAGTTTGGTGCATTAATACATGATATTACAGACGGAATAATTCCTACCGAGATACCGGGATTAAAAGCGGTAAACGCTGTTGACGAAGCTGGTGTTCACCCTTTGCTATTGGCTATTGGCAGTGAACGTTATACTCCATATCAAAAGATTAGAAGACCTCAAGAGTTGCTAACCATTGCAAACCATATCTTGGGCAAAGGACAATTAAGTTTAGCCAAATATTTATTTATTGTAGCTCAAGAAGACGATGCTAATTTAGATGTTCAGAACGAATACGATTTCTTTCAACACTTATTTTCAAGAGTTGATTGGAGCAGAGATTTACATTTTCAAACCAAGACTACTATGGACACTTTAGACTATAGTAGTACTGGAGAAATTAATGAAGGATCCAAAGTTGTTTGTGCTGCAGTAGGACAGAAGAAGAGAGATTTATGTTCTGATTTAACAGCTTTATCTATTCCAAGTAATTTGAAGCCAAAATTAGTTATGCCAGCTGTTCTCATAGTTGAAGCTAATGATATCCAATCAGTAAAGGATCAATTAGAGTCATTGAATTTGGAAGGCATTGCATTAATAACTTTAGTGGATGATTCAGCTTTTGTTGCAGCAAACATTAGTAATTGGTTGTGGATTACTTTTACTAGATCTAATCCAGCTGAGGACATTTTTGGATTAGAAGAAGCTACACAAAACAAACACTGGTCTTGCAGAATACCAATAATCGATGCACGAGTAAAGCCTCATCACGCACCTGCTATGCAAATGCCTGATGAAATTATACAAATGGCACAACAAAAGATAAATAATGCTTTATGAGAAACAAGATTTTACTTTTAGGTTCAGGTGAGTTGGGTAAAGAATTAGTCATAGCCTTGCAACGTCTTGGTCAATACATTATCGCAGTCGATAACTATGAAAATGCTCCTGCTATGCAGGTAGCTCACGAATACGAAATTATTGATATGCTTGATGGTGATGCTCTTGATGCTTTAGTAGAAAAACACCAACCTGATTTAATAGTGCCTGAAGTAGAGTCAATTCGTACCGAACGATTTTACGAATATGAAAAACAAGGCTTCAAAGTAATACCATCTGCCAAGGCGGCTAACTTCACCATGAATAGAAAGGCAATCAGAGATTTAGCGGCTATAGAACTTGGTGTTAAAACAGCTCAATATCGCTATGCTACTAGCTATGAAGAGCTTAAGGCAGGTGTTGAGATATGTGGTATGCCATGTGTAGTAAAGCCTTTGATGTCTAGCTCGGGTAAAGGTCAATCTGTTATAAAGACAGAAGCTGATATCCAAACAGCTTGGGATTATGCTATGGAGGGTTCAAGGGGTGACTTGAAAGAAGTTATTGTTGAAGAATTTATTGATTTCGATTTTGAAATTACGTTACTAACCCTCACTCAGAATAATGGCAATACCTTATTTTGTCCTCCAATAGGACATAGACAAGAAAGAGGCGACTATCAAGAAAGTTGGCAACCTATGGCTATGAGCGATGCTCACTTATCTGAAGCACAAGAAATGGCCCAAAAAGTGACTACATCTTTAAAAGGTTCAGGAATTTGGGGTGTTGAATTTTTTATTGGAAAGAGTGGAGTTTATTTTTCTGAGTTATCACCTCGCCCACACGATACAGGAATGGTTACATTAGCTAATACTCAAAATTTCTCTGAATTTGAGTTACATGCTAGAGCTATTTTAGGAATTCCGGTTAAAGAAATTACGTTATTAAAAAATGGTGCTAGCGCTGTTATATTAGCTGATAAGGATAATACTTCCTTACCCATTTTCTCAGGCCTAGAACAAGCGTCACTTTTTTCAAATTCAGATTTTAAGATTTTTGGAAAACCCACTTCTCGTCCGTACAGAAGGATGGCAGTAGCTTTGAGTTATGGAGTGAATGAAAACACTGATAGTTTGGTAGAAAGAGCAAAACAAGTAGCAAATACTATTTCTGTTAGTTAGTCAAAATACAGGTTTATTTTCTTATATTTAAACAAACTATTAACGAGTTGGAAAATATATTAGAAAATTTAATAGTATTTCTGACTTTCATTCCTGTGTTTTTCACCCTTTATGGTCTTATTACTAAGAGTAGAGTTTTCTTTTTAATAGGGTATACTATTTTCGCTTTTTTTATTATAGTTTCTGAATATTTATTTTACTGTTTAGAAAATGATTTTATGCATGTTATAATATCAATTCTTTTTTTATACAATTGATTGTTTCTTACCCTACTATTTTACGTTTTGATGGGTCTCGCGTATTCAAGTCTTTTATATTAAAATCATGTGTGTTATTTTTTTTACAAATACAGTTGGAATATTTGTAGTGTATAACAATCCTCTAATCAATAATTTTGGAATTTTATTTCATAGCTTTTTTATTGTGGCTGCTATTATTTACTACTTCATAATTCTATCAAATAGCATATTGTTATATGATAGTGATAGGAATTATACTTTTAGGGATACTCAATAATGTTGAGTGTTGTTTTTATGTTAATGGTTGAATTTATTTACCAACTTTTGAATACATGGAGTCTGTCGCTACTTTTTTACCTATAATACCTGTTCTTCTAACTGCTTTTGGTGTGCTTAAAAAGAAACGTTTTTTCTTTTTATTAGGATACACACTTTATTCTTTAATGGTAGTGACTGCGGAGTTATATTCTTATGCTTCTTCTGGAGATTTTTCTCATTTTATGATAGCTTCTTTATTTTTCCCTCAACTTATAATAGCTTTTCCTAATAAATTAATCGACGACGGTTCTAAGGTGTTTAAGTTGTTTACTATCAAATTGTTTCTATGTTTAGTCGTAATAAATATCATAGGTGTATTAGTTGTTTTAAATGATCCGATAGTTAATGATATATGTGCGTATTATTATGCTTTACTTGCATTTTTACCAATAGTTGTCATCTTCTTAATGTTAATTAATAGAATTCCTGTTCAAGAAAATAAGTAATAGGTTTTTAGTTTTAAAAAAACCCTCTTAAAATTTTAGGAGGGCTTTTTTATTAGTTTGATTTTGGCTACTTCGTTTTTCCTAATACATAGCCAATAACTCCACCCATAATAGCTGCAGTGATACTGCCAATAACAAGGTCAGTAAAAAAGTGTTCTAGGTTAAATGCTTTCGATGAATACATAAAAAAGTTCATGCTAAGACTGTTGAGGAAGCCTAAAATAAGCCCAGCAATAGCTCCACCTTTTAAAGTACTTATACTTGCCCATTGCTTATAGATGTAGGTGTAAAGGAAAGCATAAACAAAACAACCAATAAAAATAAACGAGATTGCATTTTCGCCTTTACTAGGATAAATTTCTGTGAAAAGAATACCGTAAAATAACCAGCCGAGTAAAAAATAAGTAATTGTTCCTGCGATTGCAGATAGAATAAAAGATTTAGAAGTCATGTTTTTAAAGTTTTAAGTTCTCTCAAATATAGTAAAAACAGTAAATAAATGCTAATTGATCCTTTTAAACTAAAATGGCTTAAGACTTCTTTTTCTTATTTTTAAAGTGTTTTTTGCTTTTAAAATGACGATTTTTAAACTTCTTTTTGCCACCACTTCTTTTATCTGTGTTGTATGCGGGTGCTGGTTCAAAACCGTTTGGCAATGGTGTTTTGTCTAGGGTGCGTTCTATCAGATCTTCTATTTGTTTAAACTTCAAACACTGCTCACCATTAATAAAAGTTATTGCTTCTCCTTTTCTGTCGGCTCTTGCTGTTCTGCCTATACGATGAACGTAATCTTCAGCATCATTAGGCACCTCATAATTAATTACCAACTCTATACCTTTTATATCTATCCCTCTTGAAAGAATATCTGTAGCGACTAGGATTTTCACTTTTTTATTCTTGAAGTCTAAAAGTACTTTTTCTCTTTCTTCTTGGTCTAAGTCCGAATGTATGTCGTGTGCTGGTAATTTAGCTTTTACTAAACTTCGTGTCAATTCCTTAACACTTTTTTTAGTTGAGCAAAATATCAATACATGATTCAAGTCTTTATCTTTATGAATTTCTTTTGTTAAAGCTATTTTTTGCCTGTCATGAACCATGTAGGCTCGTTGTGTGATTCCTGCTGCAGGTTTAGAAATGCTTAAGCTAATACTAACTGGATTAACTAAAATATCACTTGCCAATTTTCTAATCTTTGGCGGCATAGTGGCTGAAAACATTAGGTTTTGTCTTTGCTTAGGTAGTTTTTTAGCGATATCCATAATGTCATCGTAAAAACCCATATCTAACATTCTGTCCGCTTCGTCCAATATAAAGTGTTTAACGCCTGAAGCATCAAAATAATTGAATTTCATATGTGCCAATAATCGACCTGGAGTACATACTAAAATATCAGAGCCATTTTTTATAGCATTTTTTTGAGCATCAAAATCTGAGCCTGTACCTCCTCCATAAATAGGGAATGATGACGCATTAGTAAAATAACTAAAGCCTTCAATTTGACGGTCTATTTGCAAAGCCAACTCTCGAGTAGGCGATACAATGATAGTATTTATCTTAGCGGTATTGCCTTTGCAAAGTTTGTTGAGGATTGGTAATACAAAAGCTGCTGTTTTGCCTGTTCCTGTTTGAGCACAGGCAATCATATCTTTATTTTTTAAAATAGCAGGTATAGCTTGTTCTTGTATGGGTGTGGGTTTTTCAAAACCCATCATATCTAATCCTTCTTGTAGTTGTGGTTCGAATCCTAAGTCGCTAAAAATCATTGTTGTCGTTGTCTTACTGCCTCATATAATATTACACCAGCAGAAACGGAGACATTTAATGAACCGATGGTACCCATCATAGGGATTTTTGTTTTGTGAGTACATAATTTAAGGTACTCTTCAGAAATGCCATCTTCTTCAGAACCCATAATAATGGCAGTAGGTAAGGTGTAGTCGGGGCTATAAATAAGCTCTTCAGTCTTTTCTGTACAAGCTACAACTTGAATCCCACTATTTTTTAAAAAGTCTATAGTAGCTTTCAGATTAAATTCTCTGCAAATAGGTATGCTGCTCAGCGCACCTGCAGAGGTTTTCATAGCATCACCATTAATAGCTGCGCTACCACGTTCAGGAACTATGATGGCATGAACACCGGAGCATTCGGCACTTCTCACAATGGCACCAAAATTCCTTACATCAGTTACTCTATCCAGAACTAGAAATAAAGGCACTTTGCCTTCTTCAAAAAGTTGTGGTATTACATTTTCAGTTCTGTGAAAAGTAATCGGTGAAACAAAGGCAAATACACCTTGATGGTTTTTGCGAGTCAGACGATTTAATTTTTCTACTGGGACATGTTTGTAATTTACACGGTGTTTTTTAACTAATTCCCAAAGCTCTGGAAAGATATCTCCTTTCAATCCTTTTTGTATGAAAAGTGTGTCGATTTCTTGCCCAGCCGTTATTGCTTCTATGATTGGGCGAAGTCCAAAAATAGCATTTTCATATCTAGTTATCTTCATCGTTATTTGCTCGGTCTATAATGTTTTGCGGAAGACTTTTTTTAGTTTTAGCTCCCAAATCTTTTAAATTTTCTATTTTCTTGATGATATTACCTCTACCATCTGTTAGCTTGTTCATTGCGTCTTCATAACTGTCTTTAGAGCTTTTTAAGCTTTTCCCTACCTTTATGAGGTCTTGAACAAAGCCCTCGAATTTATCATACAATAAGCCTCCTTCTTTAGCAATTTCCAAAGCGTTTCTTTTTTGGTCTTCTTGTTTCCATATGGAAGCTACAGTACTAAGTGTGGCTAAAAGAGTAGACGCTGATACCAATACAATATTTTTTTCAAGAGCATTTATGTAAAGATTTTTATCCTCATTGAGTGCTAACATTAGAGCAGGTTCATTGGGGATAAACATCAATACATGATCTGGAGCATTGATTCCGTAAAGGTTTGGATAATCTTTATCGCTTAACTCCATATAGTGTCTTTTGATACTGTCTAAATGTCTTTTTATGGCTTGCTGTTCCGTTATATCATCTTCAGCATTGTAATAGTCTACATAAGCTGTAAGAGAAACTTTTGAATCGATAATAAGGTGTTTATTATCAGGTAAGTAGATGATAAAATCAGGTTTTTTTAATTTGCCCTCGTCATCTTTGTAACCACCTTGAGTGCTAAAGTGAACACCATTGGATAACCCTGACTTTTCAAGTAATAGCTCTAGTCTGTTTTCTCCCCAATCACCTTGAGTTTTGGAGTCACCTTTCAAAGCATTAGTTAAGTTCAAGGCATCCTGACTTAGCTTGTTATTCAATGATTCTAAGCTATTGATTTTTTGCATTAGCATTGCATTTCTTTCAACACCTTTCTCATTGGTGTCTTCAACCTTCTTTTTAAATTTTTCTATTTGCTCGCTAAGTGGGTTAAGAAGGGTGTCAATTTGTTCCTTATTTTGTTTTTTAAATTTTTCAGAATTAAGATCTAGAATTTTGTGAGCTAAATTTTCAAACTCCTTAGTTAGTCTTTCTTCTGTTTCTTCTTTCGATTCTTGAGTTTCTAAAATTTTTTCATTTAAAATTTTGATACGTTCTTCTTTGGCGCTGAGTTCAGACTTTAAATTGATAATTTGCTGAACTAAATCATCATTTTTAGAGTTGTCAAGATCCGATCCTTTGGATTTGTTTTGGTAAGCAATCCAAGCAAAGCCGATAATTAGTAATGCTATTGTTATTATAAATTCCATAAATAGTGTGGCTAATTTAAGCTTAATTATCTAAGATGAGAACTTTTGTTCCAATCTTTGTAGTAGAGTAGAGTTCTATGACATCTTTATTAAGCATTCTAATACAGCCATGTGATGCAGGTGTTCCTATTTTACCTTCTTCTGAGGTGCCGTGTATGTATATGTAGCGTTCAAAAGAATCTACATTGCCTCCTTTGTTGATGTTTTTTTCAGACCCACTTAGCCATAATATTCTAGTAGTAATATCATCTGTTTTTGAAGTGGTTGTGTCTGAATATATTGTAGCTATTTGCCCATAAAAAACCCTACCAATCATTCTACCATTTAGTGGAGTTTTTGCACCATGTTTCTCTCTAATATAATGTAGCCCATGTGGCGTCATATCACTATTCTTGACATTACCAATGCCTTTTTTGGCGGTAGAGACAGGGTATGTTTTTATAATCGAATTTTCAGAAATAACATACATTTTTTGATTTTTCACAGAAACATATATTATCTCGTCGAATGTTTGACCTTTCTTTTTCTCGCAATAGTTATTTACTCTATCTATAATACTTTCGTTAGTAGATAATGAAACTAATAAAGTGATGAAAAGTATTATTTGTCCCATTTAATTTGATTTTTACCTAAACGATTAAGTATTTCGTTGGTTTTTGAAAAATGGTTACATCCAAAAAAACCTGAATGCGCAGAGAATGGAGAGGGGTGAGCTGCGGTTAGGATATGATGTTTTTCACTATCTATCAGTTGTGCTTTATTTTGAGCAAACCGCCCCCAAAGTAAAAAAATAAGATTCTCTTTCTTTTCAGATAATATTCGAATAATGGCGTCTGTAAATTCTTCCCATCCTTTCTTTTGATGCGACCCTGCTTGTCTTGCTCTAACTGTAAGTGTAGCATTCAGCATTAGCACTCCTTGTTCAGCCCAATGCTCGAGATTACCTGACGAAGGGATTTCGAGGCCTAAATCTTGTTTAATTTCTTTAAAGATATTTTGAAGAGATGGTGGAGGTTTTATTCCGTCAGCAACAGAAAAACATAAGCCGTTAGCTTGATTTGGTCCGTGATAAGGGTCTTGTCCAATTATCACAACATTAACGTTGTCGAATGGGCAAAGATTAAATGCTGAAAAGATGTGTTTACCAGCCGGGTAAATGACATGATTTTTCTTTTCTTCTTTGAGAAATTTTATAAGATTAATAAATGATTCAGACTGAAAACTATCATTAAGAATGTCTTTCCAACTTGACTCTATTTGTACGGGTTTATTATTCACTTTTCAAAGATAGCGGATTGAACTAGTTTTCAAAAATAAATTGTGTAAATTTGTACTTGTTAAAGTATTACAATTTTATGCATCTATGAAAAAGATTATTTTAGTTTCTTTCCTGCTTTTTTCCATTACTTTTTGCTTATCATCTTGTGGTGTTACTGAGCCTTGTCCTAATTATTCCAAAGTATCTACCTCTCAAAAAGATATTAGTTAAATGAATTGGATAAGCCTATCTCAATCGTCTGAACTGGACAACATAAAACAAGATTCTTTTCAGAATAGCCAGTATATTTTTAAGCACAGTACTCGTTGTTCTATCAGTAAAATGGTGTTATCTCGTTTTGAATCATCTAATGAAGCAGAGTCTGTATCTGTCTATTTACTTGATTTATTATCATACAGAGATTTGTCAAATCAAATAGCAGAAGATTTTAATGTTATTCATGAGTCACCACAACTCTTAATTATAAAAAATGGAGAATGTTATTCCCATTCTTCACACACATCAATACATCAGCTTAATCTTTTCGAATAAATATAATGAGTGAGCAAAACATTCAAAGAAAGCCAAAATGGCTTAGAGTAAAATTGCCTACCGGCAAAAATTATAAACATGTAAGAAAGCTTGTTTCTGATAACAAACTGCATACTATTTGTGAGAGCGGAAACTGTCCTAATATGGGAGAGTGTTGGGGTGAAGGTACAGCTACTTTCATGATTCTTGGGAATATATGCACACGTTCTTGTGGCTTTTGTGCCGTGGCAACGGGCAGACCTTTGCCAGTAGATTGGGAGGAGCCTGAAAAAGTTGCGGAATCTGTTCGTCTTATGGAAGTAAAACATTGTGTCATTACTTCGGTAGATAGAGATGAATTACCTGATGGAGGCTCATTGATTTGGGTGGAAACTGTAAAGGCAGTAAGAAGAAAAAGCCCAGGCACAACAATGGAAACACTAATACCTGATTTTAAAGGAATTGAAGAACAGGTTCAACGCATTATAGATGTAGCACCTGAAATAGTTTCTCACAATATTGAAACGGTAAGAAGACTTACAAAAGAAGTAAGAATTCAAGCTAAATACGATAGAAGCCTTGCTGTTCTGAAACAATTGAAAGAAGGCGGAATGCGAACTAAGTCTGGAATAATGCTTGGTTTAGGCGAGACAGAAGATGAAGTTATCCAAACTATGGATGATTTACGTTCCGTAGGTGTTGATATTATGACCATTGGCCAATACTTGCAGCCAACTCCTAAGCATTTGCCAGTTAAAGAGTTTGTTACTCCAGAGCAATTTGAAAAATATAAGCAAATAGGATTGAGCAAGGGTTTCCGATTCGTTGAGAGTTCGCCACTAGTAAGGTCTTCGTATCGAGCAGAAAAACATATGGCATAAAATAATTTTCAGTCTATTACATATGATAGAAATAATTTGTAAATTTAACCCTCTAAAATTAAATCAATAAAGAATGAAAAATATTATCATATCTTCAATTTCATTAGTTCTCTTAACTTTCTTATTTGTTGATATTTCTCAACAAGACAAACAAAGTTATATCCCTATTAATGAAAGAATCACAGAACCTACTTATGGTGCTAAAGGGGCATTGGAATACTTACACCGTTTAAAAGCTAATGCAGATGGAGAAATTCCAGTCGAAGCTGTTTTAAAAGCCCGTGAGCAAGTTCAAGCTAGAAAAGGTTCAAGAAGTGCTGCTTCTAATACTACTTTATTATGGACAGAAATGGGGCCGGATAATGTAGGGGGTAGAACTCGTGCAATTCTTATTGATAAAGATAATTCTGATTTAATCTACGCTGGTGGTGTTTCTGGTGGATTATGGAAGTCGACCAATGGTGGTTTGTCTTGGAAAATTATTCCTGGTACAGATCAACTCGAATTTTCTGGTGTAGTAAGTATATGTCAAACAACCAATGGTGATATTTATTTCGGAACAGGCGAAGGAGCTACTTCAAATATGGGTGGTGCGTCTAATGGCGCTTCTGCTTTTATTGGTGGGGGTATCTACAAATCTACAGATGGTATAACTTTCACTCAATTGGAATCTACTGCTCCTAGTAATCTTATTTCTTCTAGCTTTGATTTTGCATCTGTTACAGAAATGGCGGCACACAAGACTGATCCTAACACTGTATATGCTGCAACAAGACGAGGTGTCAAGGTAAGTACTGACGGAGGTCAATCTTGGCAAGCAGGCGTAGTTAGTGCAGCAGAATTTTTGGATGTAGAGGTAGCTATTGATGGTTCTGTATTTGCTAGTACTGCCAACGCAATTTTTTATTCTGAAGATGGAACTGCAGGAAGTTTTAACCAACTTACTTCTGTAGGAGCTGCTTTTGGTGGTGGATCAGGAAGAATTGAAATGGCTTTATCTCCTTCAGATGTAAATTACATATACGCTGTTTTCTCAAATCAAGGTGGTTTAGGAAGATATAAAGGGATTTTCCGCTCTACTGACAAAGGTGAAACGTGGGAAATGATTTTACCAGGTTGGTCGGGAACAACTGCTCCAACCTACAATATTTTTAATCAACAAGCTAATTATGCTATGTCAATAGCTGTTGACCCTCAAAATAAAGATAGAATACTTGTAGGTGGTTTAGATTTATGGGAATACGAATACGGTGTTGGTATAGAGCCTATTTCGTATTGGGCAATTTCTGAATCTGTACCTTTCTACGTTCATGCTGATCATCACGAAATATTATTTGATGAAAACAACCCTGGACGTATTTTCTTTGGACATGACGGCGGAGTATCTAGATCTGATGACAATGCTGAATCTTTTGTAACGGCGAACCGTGGATACGGTGTTACTCAGTTTTATACTGTTGATTACTCCAAAGATGGAAAAGTAATTGGTGGAACTCAAGATAACGGTACACAATACATTAGTTTTTTCAATAATATTTCTGAAAAGAACGCTATAGAAATCGCTGGTGGTGATGGTGGTTATACTCAAATCTCATACATTAATCCTGATGTTATATTTTCAGAAAGTCAAAATGGAACAGCTAGACGTTCTGCTGATGCTGGATTAACTAACGGAACTATTGAGAACTTCCTCGGAGACACTCTTGCAGGTTTAGAAGAAACTGCTGATGATGAAGGCAATAATGGTTTGTTTGCTACCTTCATAAACCCTATGCATTTATGGGAAGAAGTGGATGCAGATGGAAACCCTATTGATACAAGTATGTTCTTTGCAGCAACAACAGAAATTACTACATCGGGATCTGATTATTGTGTCTATATGACTAAACAAGCTTTAGACTTTAGTATTACCCCAAGATGGTTTCAAGTGACTCCAAGATATTCTTCTCCTATTGAAAGGATATCAGTAACTGCGGATGGAAACAATATGTTTTTCTCTGTAGGTAATAGCCTTTACAGAACAGATAATCTCAACCTGAATGTTGACACTATTAAAGACAACTATAAATTTTTAGATGTTGGTGATACTAACGATGACCCTAACGGTGATAATCCTAATGCAGTAGTAAATACAATTAAATTAAATACCACTTTCCAATATACTGTTACTGACGTTGCAGTAGATCCTAACGACAAAAATAATATTGTAGTAACGGTTGGTGGATACGGATCACATGATCATGTTTATAAGTCAACTAATGCTATGTCTGATAACCCTACATTTACTGCTATACAAGGTAACCTGCCAGATATGCCAGTTTACTCGGCTGTAATTGATGTTAACAATGCTAGTAACATTGTTATTGGTTCAGAATTTGGCGTTTGGTCTACTACAAATGGTAGTACTTGGACACTAGAGGATGATGGTTTACCAATTGTTCCTTGTCATATGTTACGTCAGCAATACTTACCAGGGGTAAATAAAGGCGTTATATATGTAGGTACGCATGGACGTGGTTTATTCAAATCTAGTAATACATCTTCTGTTTTCGATTATACTTCAGACCAAACGATTGATGTTAATTTACTATCAATCTATCCTAACCCTGCTGAGTCGTTCATAAATATTGATATGAGCTCCGATGCAAGAATTTTCGATGTTCAAATCATTGATTTAATGGGTAAAGAAGTGTATAACACGGATAATTTATCAACAAATAAAATTGATATTTCATCTTTTGAAACGGGTAACTACATTATAGTTGTCAATTCTGATGCTGGAAAACAATTAGGTAAATTTGTTAAAACAAAATAAGATGTAAATCTTTTTGGAAAAGCTCTACATTTAGTAGAGCTTTTTTTTTCTATACTTTATGAAAATAAGAGTAGCAATAAATGGTTTTGGAAGGATTGGTAGAATCTTTCTTCGTTCGGTTTTAAATCATCCATATGTTGAGGTAGTAGCGATTAATGATTTATCCTCTTCTAAAACGATGTCACACCTTTTTAAATATGATTCTATTCACAGAACGTTTGAAGGTCAAGTTTCTTGTAATGAAAATTCAATTATTGTTAACGATCAAAGTATTCATTATAGTTCAATTTCAAATCCTGAAAAATTACCTTGGAATGAATTAAATATAGATATTGTTATTGAATGTACTGGACTATTTAAATCTAAAGAATTAGCATCTCAACATTTAAAGGCTGGAGCAAAAAAGGTTATCATTTCAGCACCGCCATTAGATAGTGGTATTAAAACTATTGTTATGGGCGTTAACGATAATTTGATTGATGGTACTGAAACAATCATTTCAAATGCTTCGTGTACGACAAATAGTGCTGCTCCGATGATTCAATTAATAAATCATCATATGGGTATTGAGAGTGCTTATATCACAACTATTCATTCATATACTACGGATCAGAGATTACACGATTCACCTCATAATGATTTAAGAAGAGCTAGAGCAGGAGCGACCTCTATTGTTCCTACCACAACAGGTGCTGCTAAAGCTATTACAAAAATTTTTCCTGAATTGGTTGGTAAAATGGGTGGTTGTGGTATTAGAGTACCTGTTCCTGATGGCTCACTAACAGATATTACATGTATAGTGAGCAAAAACACTTCAGTCGCTGAGATTAACAATTTGTTTAAGAACTCAGCTAAAGGGTCGTTAAATGGAATTCTCAGTTTTATAGAAGACCCTATTGTTTCTGTTGATATTTTAGGCAATAAACACTCTTGTGTTTTTGATTCCCAATTAACGTCCGTAATTGGTAAAATGGTAAAGGTTGTAGGCTGGTACGATAATGAAGTGGGTTATTCTAATCGATTGATTGACTTGGTTACTAAAATTAGTAACGCTTAAGCTCTAATTTTTCTCCGTCAAAAACAGCATAGCTATTATAATTCACCCACTCTCCTAAATTGATATATGAGGTGTTATCACCTAGGTCTTCTTCTAATGGAAGATGTCTGTGTCCAAAAACAAAGTAATCTACTTCAATAGTCTTCTTTTTTTCTTTGCAGAATTGGGTTAACCACTCTTTTTCACCATGATAGGTTTCATCTTTTTGACCGTTTGCAATTCTGCTTTTCTTGGACCAATATTCTGCTATTGAAATGCCTAAATTTGGATGAATTCTCTCAAATAGCCATTGACATATCTTATTTTCAAATATTTTTTTAATGATTTTGTAGCCTTTATCGCCAGGGCCTAAACCATCGCCATGACCAATAAAAAATCGCTTCCCTTTTAAAGACACTTCAATAGGTTCTCTGTAAATAGTAGCGTTTATCTCTTCTTCTAAATAGTCAAAAAGCCACATATCATGATTGCCAGTAAAAATATGAATAGGGATACCTGAGTCGCTTATTTCGGCTAATTTACCTAGTAAACGTACATAGCCTTTTGGAACAGCTTTTTTGTATTCAAACCAAAAATCAAATATATCTCCTACTAGAAAAATGGCTTCAGCATCAGCTTTAATTTCGTTTAACCATTGTACAAAGAGTCTTTCACGTTCTAAACTTTTTTCTTTGTTAGGAACGCCTAAATGTAGGTCTGATGCGAAATATATTTTACTCAAAGATTTCTTTTAATTTATTAGCTAATATAGTACCTCTTAAATTACGAGCAATGATTACACCGTTTTTATCAATTAAAAAGGTAGATGGTATACTTGAAATACCATATTCTTCACAAACAGATGATTCAAAACCTTGTAATTCGCTGACTTGTCTCCATTCTAAACCATCTTGTTCAATAGCTTTTATCCAATCTGATTTAGCATCTATTTTTTGTGTTGTATCATCTAGTGAAATGCCTATAATTTCTAAGCCCTTTGTATTATAAGTTTTGTACAATTCAACAACTAATGGGTTTTCTCTTCTGCAAGGTACACACCATGAAGCCCAAAAATCTAGAAGTACATAAGAACCTCTCAAAGAGGACAATTCAAATTGTTGACCATTACTATCTTTAATAGAAAAGTTAGGTGCTTGTACGCCAATAGCCGTGTTTTGCTCACTTAAGACTTTATCTTTTACATCCTTTATCCATAAATTATCTGGATATATGGAGTCTAATTTTGTAGATACTTTTTTATAATACTCAAAATTTTCAGCGACATCACCTAACTGCTGTAAAGCGATAAGGTTAATGAATAAATTGGTGTTATTATCGATAAATAGTTTGATGTCTTCTTTTTGTTGAAGCATGATATCGTCGTATTTTTCTCGTATTCTTTCCAGTACTATTTCTTCTTCAACCGTACCAACAGACTTTTGATAAATGATTCTTAATGAATCCGTTTTTGGCTGAATAGAGTTTATAATTTCAACTAATCTTTCATTACCTTCCACTTCTGCAGATCCACTTGCGTTAAAGTTAACTAGATTTGAAGCATCGGCATTAAATACAATAGTGTCTCCTAATTGCAAGGCTATCAAAGCATAGTTTTTATCAGAAAGTGATATACGATAAAAGTTTATGGAATCGGCTCTATATTGAAATGAGAAGCTTTCGTTATTGATTTGACATGAATCTACTTTTTGAATATCTTTAAGAGATAGTTTTTCCAAAAACACCCATTCTCCATCTTTTGCATTTGTAATAGTCCCGCTTACGGTATCGTCAATTACAGAACATGCAGATAAGATGGCTATGCTTAGAAATAGTATTAAATTCTTAATCATTGCTTATTCTTCTAATGCTTCTCTTACGAGTTGGTTAGCTACTTTTGGGTCTGCTTTTCCCCTAGATAGTTTCATAACTTCACCCATAAACAGACCAATAAGTCCTTTTTTACCACCTTTATATTCTTCAACCTTTTCGGGGTATTTTTCTAGTGCTTGTTGAACAAAAGCTTGTAAAGTATCGGTGTTACTTTCTTGAATCCAATTGTTTTCCTTGGCGATTTCTTCTGGCGACAAATCATTTTCAAGAAGTTTGCCAAAGACTTTTTGTGTCGCTACAGAGTTACTTATTTTACCATCATCAACCATTTTTATTAGTTGGGATAGTCGTTTAGCAGATATGCTAAATTGACTCATTTCGATAGCATTTTCATTGAGGTAGGACTTAACACTACCATTTACAAAATTGGCTGCTGCTTTGTAATTTTTTGTGTGTTGACATAAATCATTAAAGTACAATGCGATTTCTTTCTCTTCAATAATAACATTGGTATCGTATTCGGAAAGACCAAATTCGTTAGTGAATTTTGAAAATAACTCTTTTGGCAATGGAGGTAGGGTGCTTTTGATTTCCTCAATATAATCTTGGGTAACCATTATTGGTTGTAAATCTGGTTCAGGAAAATACCTATAATCGTTGGCATCTTCTTTGCTTCTCATTAAAGATGTTGTTCCTGTATTGGCATTAAAACTTCGTGTTTGTTGCTCGACTACACCGCCATTTTCCAAAATGTCTATCTGACGATCCATCTCGTGTTCAATGGCTCTTTTAACATTTCTTAAAGAGTTCATATTTTTTACTTCGGCTCTATTGCCAAAGGTTTTACTTCCTTTGAGCATAACCGAAATATTAGCATCACATCTCAAGCTACCTTCTTCCAAATTACCATCGCAAATATCCAAATAGCGAACGAGTTTTCTGACTTCAGCAAGGTATTGGTAAGCTTCATCTGAAGAACGAATATCGGGTTCAGAAACTATTTCAATAAGAGCTACGCCAGCTCTATTTAAATCTACTAATGAATTGAAAGGGTCAAGGTCGTGGATACTTTTACCTGCATCTTCCTCCATATGTATTCGGGTGATGTTAATTGTTTTGTTATTACCTTCAGCATCTTTAACATTTATACTACCGCCGTTACATATTGGGGTTGTGTCTTGAGTAATTTGATATCCTTTTGGTAAATCAGGGTAGAAGTAATTTTTACGAGCATATTCATTACGTTCTCTAATTGATGAGCCACAAGCAATACCCATCTTTACTGCGTATTCAATAACTTTTTTGTTGCTTTTGGGTAGGGTGCCAGGGTGTCCCAATGTAACGGGGCTAGTTTGAGTATTTGGTCCAGCACCATATTCCGTAGAATCGTTACAATAGGCTTTTGTATTAGTAGAAAGCTGTGCATGAACTTCTAGTCCAACAACTAGTTCGTATTTATCTCTCAGACTGCTCATCGCTTAATTTTGTGTAAATATAATTAAAGTAATTCTTCTAATGTTTGTTCGATTGCTACTATAGTTTCATCCAGCAATTCTTTGGTGTGTGTGGTTGATAAAAATAAAGTTTCGAAGGCAGAGGGGGCAAAATAGACACCTCTTTGTAACACACCATGAAACAGCTTTTTGAAAAAATCGGCATTAGCTTGACAGGCATCATCAAAGTTATTTACTTTTTTAACATCAAAATGAAAACTGATCATTGAGCCGACTCTGTTTATTGTATAGCTTAGTTTTTTATTTTCAAAAACTCGTCTTAATTCTTTTTCAAAGTATGCTGTGTTTTCTTCTAATAGTTTATAAATATCTGGGTTTTCATTTAACTCTTTGAGTAGCGTGTAACCACAACCCATAGCAATAGGATTACCACTTAATGTTCCGGCTTGATATACCGGTCCAACAGGGGCGACCATATTCATAATTTCTTTTTTACCCCCAAACGCTCCTACAGGCAAGCCACCTCCAATTATTTTGCCAAGGGTTACCATATCTGGCGTTACGCTGTAGTATTCACTTGCTCCACCTTTGGCTAATCTGAAACCTGTCATTACCTCATCAAAAATGAGGACGATTTGGTGTTGATCGCATAAATCTCTCAAACCTTCTAAAAAGCCTTTTTTAGGAGGGATACAACCCATATTGCCTGCTACTGGCTCAAGTATTATGGCAGCTATTTCGTTTGGGTTTTGTTCTATAATTTTTTCTACAGCTTTCAAGTCATTATAAGGAGCGAGTAGGGTGTCTTGAGCCGTCCCTTTAGTTACGCCTGGACTATTAGGTACACCTAAAGTAATAGCCCCACTTCCAGCTTTTATTAGAAAAGCATCAGCATGTCCGTGATAATTACCTTCAAATTTGATAAACTTTTCTTTGTTGGTATATCCTCGTGCTACACGAATGGCACTCATACACGCTTCTGTTCCTGAATTAGTCATTCTAACTTTTTCAACAGCTGGAACCATGTCACAAATCAGTTCTGCAATATCAGCTTCTAATTCTGTTGGTGCACCAAATGAGGTGGTGTTATTAGTAGCTTCTTTTAGCGTTTTTACTATGGGATCGTGACAGTGTCCTAAAATCATTGGTCCCCAAGAACCGATATAGTCTATGTACTCTTTTCCATCAACATCTGTGAGAATAGATCCTTTAGCTGATTTGAAAAATAAAGGAGTGCCACCAACAGATCGAAAAGCTCTCACTGGTGAGTTTACCCCACCTGGTATATATAATTGTGCTCTTTCAAAGAGTAATTCGCTTTTATTCATTATTTAAAAGTTTAGCGGCTTCTTTAGCAAAGTAGGTAGCAATGAGTTTTGCTCCTGCTCTTTTGAAACCTATTAGCGATTCCATCATGACTTTTTCGTGGTCTAGCCAACCTTTTTGGCTAGCTGCTTTTATCATAGCGTATTCGCCCGATACTTGATAAACACTTACAGGCACATCAAATTGATTGCTGATTTGTTTAACCATATCCAAATAAGGCATACCTGGCTTAACCATTATAATATCAGCACCTTCATCAATATCGTTATCTACCTCTGCCATAGCTTCTGATGCATTTGCTGAATTCATCTGATAGGTTTTTTTGTCTCCAAAACCTGGTGCTGAGTCTAAAGCATCTCTGAAAGGTCCGTAAAATGATGAAGCGTATTTTACGCTATAGGACATTATACCAACATTAGGATATCCTTCATCCTCTAGTTTTTCTCTTATCGCACCAATACGTCCGTCCATCATGTCAGATGGAGCAACCATATCAACACCTGCTTCGGCGTGTGTTAAGGCCATTTCTGCTAGAACTTCAATGGTTTGGTCATTGACTATTTCTTGACCATCAACAATACCATCGTGACCGTGCATAGAGTAGGGGTCTAGAGCAACGTCACTCATAAGATACATCATTGGCACTTCAGATTTAAGAAGTCGAATTGCTCTTTGCATTAACCCATCTGTGTTTATGGCTTCTTTGCCTTCATTATCTTTGAGAGAGTCTTCAATTTTAGCAAAGAGTAGGGCCGAACGTATGCCTAATTCATAACAGTCTTTAGCCTCTTTGATTAGTAAGTCTAATGTATAGCGAAAATAGCCCGGCATAGAGGCTATTTCTTCTTTTTTATTTTCTCCTTCCATAAAGAAAAGTGGAACAATAAAATTGCTAGGGTGAAGTCTGTTTTCTTGTACCATTTCTCTTATGGCACTATTTTTTCTCAATCGTCTATTTCTATTTTCTGGAAACATAGTATTTGAATTAGATCCAATCTTTGGGATTTTTTAATACTTCAATTAGTTTTTCTTCTGGACTATTTTTTTCAGGCTGATGGTTGTATTCCCACCTTACGGTAGAGGGTAAGCTCATAAGTATAGATTCTGTTCTTCCTTTTGTCTTAATGCCGAAATGGGTACCTCTATCATGTAATAAGTTAAATTCAACATATCGACCTCTACGTATCTCTTGCCAAACTTTTTCTTTTTCGCTGTAACTTTCGTTTTTATGTTTTTCTACTATGGGTAAGTATGCGTCTAAAAAGGCATTACCTGAGTCTATGCTGAAATTCATGATTTCTTCCATAGTGGTGTGCTCGTCTTCTTTTTGATAATCGAAGAAAATACCTCCTATACCTCTGCATTCATCTCTGTGCGAGTTGTAGAAATAAGTGTCGCATTCTTTTTTAAATCTAGGGTAATAACTTGTATCGTACTTGTCACAAACACTTTTATTAATTTGATGAAAATGTACAGCATCATTTTCGTCAAGGTAGTAGGGAGTAAGATCTGTGCCACCACCGAACCAGGCTGTTTTTATTGCACCCGATTGGTCGTACATCTCAAAATACCGCCAATTAGCGTGTACTGTAGGTACTTTAGGACTAATTGGGTGAATAACCAATGATAGACCACAGGCGTAAAATGTAGCTTCATCAACTTTAAATTTTTCTTTGAATAGTTGAGGTAAATCGCCGTGAACAACAGATACATTTACACCACCTTTTTCGATGACTTTTCCATTATTGAGAATACGGGTTTTGCCACCTCCACCACCTTCTCTTTCCCATTTATCTTCAACAAACCTACCTAATCCATCAGATTGTTCTAAGCCATTACATATTCGATTTTGCAAATCAAAAATATGAGCTTCGAATATTTCTTTAGTTGGCATTAGGCGGAATAGTTTTTTATTGCGTTTATAAACACTTTAGCGTTTTCCACTGGCACATTTGGAAGTATTCCATGTCCAAGGTTAGCAATGTATTTATTTTTACCAAATCCATCGACCATCTCTTTAGCTAATCGTTCTATTTCATCATGTGGAGCAAATAACCATGCTGGGTCGAAGTTTCCTTGTAATGTAATATTTGGACCAGCTAATTTTCTAGCCTCTTGTGGAGTTAATGCCCAATCAACGCCTATGGCATTTGAGCCTAAGTTAACTAGGTCTTTGATAGCATACCATGCGCCTTTTGCAAATACTATTGTTGGCGCACCACTAATATTATCTACTATTTGTTTAATGTAGGGAAGAGCAAATTCTTGGAAATCTTTGGGCGACAACAGACCAGCCCATGAATCAAATATTTGAACAGCCTGTGCACCAGCTTGAATTTGTGCGTTTAGGTAGGCTATTGTTGTATCTGTAATTTTTTGAAGTAAGAGGTGTGCAGCATCTCTTTCAGCGTGGCAAAAAGCTTTGGCTTGAGAAAAATCCTTAGAACCCTGGCCTTGTACCATGTAGCATAATATGGTAAATGGAGCTCCTGCAAAACCAATAAGAGGCACTTTTCCATTTAGGTCTTTTCTGGTTAGAGTTACAGCATCCATAACATAGCCTAACTTTTCGTGTACATTAGGAACTTCAATAGCCTGAGCGTCTTTGAGGTTATTTACTGTTTGTGGTAGAAATGGACCTTTTCCGGCTATCATTTGTACTTCATAACCCAATGCTTGTGGTACAACAAGAATGTCAGAAAACAATATCGCTGCATCAGTACCTACTTGATCGATAGGCATGATTGTGATTTCTGATACTAGCTCTGGTGTTTCACAACGCTCGAAGAAAGAATATTTCTCTCTCAAAATACGGTAGTCTGGTAGAAAACGACCAGCTTGTCGCATCATCCATACAGGTGGTCTTTCAACATTTTCACCATTCAATGCTCTCAGTAATAAATCGTTCTGTAGTTCTGGAAAATTATGTTTCATTTATTTTAAATAGTGTTTTGCGATATCTACTAAGCTTTCGGCATTTGTAGTTTTACTAATCATACATTTTTGACCTTCATCTTTTAGTGCTTTTGCTGTTGTTGTGCCAATTGCAAAACAGGGTAAATTGTTAAAGCCGCCGTTTTGAGCTAATGAATGAACAGCACTTGGACTCATAAAAGCTAATCCGTCAATGCCCTGCAAATTTACGGTTTTATTAAGATTTTCAGTCTGATATACGGTGACTTCTTTAACTTTAATTCCATGGGATAGCAATTTTGATGGTAGGTCGTCACGTCTTTTGTTCCCACAAATAAAAATCACTTCTTTTTCTTGTGACTTGATAATGAGTTCGGCTAAATCAATCGCAGAAGCTTTTTGTGGGGTAATTGCTGAAGGAATTAAATCGGCAGTCTTTTGACCAATAGCGTAACTTTTCTTTGAAAAAGAAATATTGTTTTCTATTAATGTTTCTACAGCTTTTCTACTAGTGAAAACCCATGTTTTCATTACATCTAAATCATTGTGATTAAAAGCAATTGCTGAGGTTTTTATTAGTGGTTGAGCAGTTACTTTGATGGATTTGTCATAATTTAATTTCTCAAGTGTTTGCTTTGATAAATCATTAAGAAAAAGAAGATGTTTAGCTGTATTTTTCATCCTTTGCTGATTCAATCAGTTTTAGTGCGCCTTTTGATAGAGCAATATCTGCAGCTTTTTGACCTAATTTTTTTGCATTTTCTACTTTATCTTCTAAAGATATTTCAATTTTCTCCTTACCGTCAGTGCTGAGGACGATGCCATTAAAAAACAGGGTGTTTTTTGAAATAGTAACATATGCACCGACAGGAGCGGAACAGCCACCGCTTAGTGCATTTAGGAAAGATCTTTCAGTAGTTGTGCAAATAGCGGTGTCTTTGTCGTTAAGCTCAGAGATAATCTCTTTAATTGCTTCATTTTGCGAGTAACAAACGATGGCTACTGCACCTTGTGCCGGTGCTGATAACATCCAATCTATTTCTTTGTCAATCTCGTTTTCTAGTCCTAGTCGAATAAGTCCTGCGCTAGCCAAAATTGTGGCATCCCATGGGCTGTCTTTTAGTTTTTGAATTCTGGTGGGTACATTACCTCTAATATCCACCATAGTGTGATGTGGGTATTTACTCAGCCATTGAGCTTTTCTTCTATTACTACTCGTTGCAATAATTGCGGATTCCTTGTTTAAAAAATCTAAACCTTTTCGGCTAATTAAAGCGTCGCTAGGATTTTCTCTTTTCAGTATGGCGCAAATTTCCAAATTAGCTTCTAAATCGGTAGGCACATCTTTGAATGAGTGTACGGCTATGTCGATAGTTTTGTTTAAAATCACTTCATCTAAAGCCTTAGTAAAAACACCTTTTCCTCCCATAAGTGGTAGTGGTGTATCAAGGACTTTGTCGCCTTCTGACTCAATGAGTATAAGCTCATAAGTATGCCCAAGTTGCGAAAGTCTTTCGGCAACATGATTTGTTTGCCAAAGAGCTAATTTACTTTTACGACTGCCAATTTTTATATGCATCTAGTTGATTTTATACATTTCACGCATGACTTCTAGTATTTCTTCATCAATGCGATATCTCTTGCGGAGATATTCTATGTTTTTGCTAGAGATTTTTTTGACGATACTATCTATCAAAGGCTTTATACGTTCTAATTCATCTTTTTGATATTGCCCTTTGTATTTCTCTATTTCTGAGTTTTTTATATCCTCAAATGAAAGCTTCAGATTTTTGATTGTTGGTCCAAGTGTATGTAGCTTAGACCAATCTTCAAATTCTAATTTGTATAAATTGATTATGGTCTTTGCTTTTGGGATATCTTTTTTTCTTTTTTCGAGAGTTTTGTCTGCCTCAGAATTAAGTTGATCCATATCTACTAACTCAACATTTTTGTTTGAAGAAATTTCAGGATCAATATTTCTTGGAACAGAAAGATCTATAAATAGGCTTTCTGAACTCAAATTGCTAATGTGTTCACTCGTAAGGGTATAGCTTTTGGATGCAGTAGCTACTACAATTACATCGGACTTGGAAATTTCTTGACTAAGTTGTTCAAGTGGAGCATAATTAACCTTTAAAACTTCAGCTAATTCCTTAGCTTTTTCTTCAGTTCTGTTGATAATTGTAATTTCTGCTTTAGTTTGACTGTTTAAGTTTTCTAATGTTCGCTGACCAATCTCTCCAGTACCAAAAACTAATATTTTTTTCTTTTGTAGGTGTTCTGTTTTTTGTCTGATTTTAAGTACGGCAGCATGGGCTACTGATGCTGCTCCTTTGCTTATTGTAGTAAATGATTGAACTTCTTTATTTGCTTGAAATACAAATTGCAATAGCCTGTCCATATGGCTGTTTATACAGCCATTATTTTTTGCTAAGTCAACCCCTTCTTTTACTTGTGAAAAGATTTGTAAATCGCCTAATATTTGAGAATCTATACCAGTACTTACTTCAAATAAATTTTGAATTGCTTCATGGTCTTCAAGAACAAAGCCATATTTTTCAAAATTATCAGTTTGGTTTCCACTATGTTTTATAAACTTTTCTTTGAGCTGATGGACGTTTATGTTATGAGCAAATACCTGTGTACGGTTGCAGGTCGATACACTAAAGGCTGAACCTCCAAGAGATTTCAATTCCTTGATGAAATCAATGGATTGTTGTTTGTCAATTCCGAACCTTTCTCTAATTTCAAGAGGGCAATTCCAGTGACTAATTCCGATGCTATAAAATGAGTCTATCATTGATTAAATACTTCGTTTCAAAATCATTTCTTTCAGACCATTTACAAAAGTGTCTGAAGAGTTTAGGCTCTCTACGAGTTGCACCTTTTCACCTCCAAATTCTTCGAATAGCTCTTGATATTCATCACCGATTTCTATTGTTGTTTCCAGACAGTCTGCAACAAATGCTGGTGAGAAAACAAGTAATTTTTTAGCACCTTTCTTAGCTAAATCTTCAATAATCTTATCAGAAAAAGGCTCTATCCACCCTCTGCCTAGTCTTGATTGAAAGCCTACGCTGTAGTCAGATTCTTTGAGATTAAAGCGTTTGGCAAGTTGAATAGCTGTTTCGTAGCAGGTCGCTTTATAGCAAAATTGATTTGCCTCTGTAACGCCTTGTTCGCATTCGTTGTCTTGGCATAAGCCCTCATCATAAACTTTATCCACATGACGTTCTGGCAAACCATGAAAACTAAACAATACGTGATCGTATTCTTCAAAGTTATGTTTGTTGCCTTGCTCTTCAAAACCTTTCAAATAAAATTCGTGATCATAAAATTGAGAGACAAAACTGATTTCTGGAATAACCCACCATTTTTTAAAAACGTTCATTGACTCCTCTATAACTGAACCATTTGTGGCAGAAGCATAGTGGGGAAATAGGGGTAAGATGATGATTTGTTCAAAGTTTTTACCTTCCCAGCTCTTGAGGGTCTTTTTAAGAGAAGGGTTTTTATATCTCATGGCATATTCTACGTGATAACCATCTCCTAGTTCTTGTTTTAGTTTATTCGTCAAGTCTTCGGTATGATAGATGATTGGTGAACCCCTGTCTGTCCATAACTCTTTGTATACCTTTGCAGACTTTGGCGCTCTGAAAGGAACGATAATGCCATTGACAAGAATTTTTCTTAGTAACCAAGGAATATCAATTACTCTTTTGTCATTTAAAAATTGGAAAAGATAACTTCTTACATCACTTGTTTTTGGGCTGTCTGGAGTGCCGAGATTTACCAATAAAACAGCTTTCTTTTTTTGCATACAAAATGTAGTTTATTCGTCTTGCAAATTTAAGCATTATAAAATTATTATGCCCCTCTAAATTTGCTTTATACAATGATATTTTTTAAATTGAAAGCGAGTATTTGATTTACTTAAATGTTACAATCATTTTCAATTGACGAATGACTGTGATTTTTCCGATGAATCTCCATTAATTATAGATAAGCATCCATATTTAACCGATAAACAAAATCGCTGTTTATTGGCAAAAATTTGTGTTGAGCTTAGATTTGATTTTTTCTCGCTGGAAATAGTTTTTATGAAGTTAAGATTTTTACATCTAGGGAATGATTTTTGGTTTAGGGTGTTGCTTGTTCCTTTCATGGGTTTTTCGGTGCCTTATATTACTTCGGTTATTCCTGATGGTTATACTCACCAAACATTCATTACAACAGTTCCATCTCTATATACTTTGCCTATTATCTTTTTTATCTTTGAATGCAATCGAATTCTCTTAGGATACTACAAGGATAAGTTTAAGAAAAGAAAAAATTTTGATGGTTATTCAGTAGTTCTTGTAAGA